>JAFGNK010000160.1 GCA_016927055.1 Methanotrichaceae archaeon
ACAGAGCCATCCTTGGAGAGCTCGATGTAAACCTTGTTGCCATCTATATCGATCGACTTGATAGCCAACTCATAGCCGCCTTCCAGTGCGAGAGGCGTGCCGGAGGTGACGGTCATCTCGTCGTCATTGTCTACCAGGATCTTGAGAAGCTGCTCGTCGGAGAGGACGTTCTCGTCATCGGACTCCTCGAACAGAATATCGTCGGTGCTGTCGGCGGTATCAAGGTATCCGGCAAAGTACTTATCGGCCATGAAGCCGATGACATTGTAGGATCCCCAAGCGTCGAAGTCGAAGTCATCTGCCATAGCCTTGGTCGTATAAACAACGCCGTCGGGCTCAAGGAGCTTGCCATCTGTAACGGTTGTGGTCAGCTCTTCTGTCTTAATGTCGTCATCAATATCATAGTAGAAGCCGGCAAAGTCATCCGCGGTCCAGGTTGCGTCACCAGTGACGACCTTTCCACGGATTTCAACATTGTCGACTGCTCCTACCACCATCGCTGTTGCTAGTAACAGCATCATCGATGTAAACGTAATTGCAGCCAATTTCTTCATCTTTTAACCTCCTATTTTCCCTTTCCGATCACTTTTAGCAGCATACAGTCTGATTATTCTTAAAACTATTGCCTGAATAAAGTCTTCGATCGCCCTGCTACATAATGTGGCACTTCAATTCCAGCACTGCCATCTCTGCCTGGCGTCTCTCAGACATGTATATAGCTACGTCACCCTCCTCAATCCCATAAGGGACTATAGGGTAGTGATAGAGTATTTCCCTATTATATCTTTTTTGGTCCTCTACTAGCAGCTTGGTGCTGTTCTTTCTCTATCTAAAGTTGCAGTCGACCAAAGAGCTTTACAAGGCTCAATGTCGCATTTGTCACTACCTATTTAAAGACTATTCTTTGCCATGGCTCGCAAGAAGCCTGAAGGAACAAAGCGACCTAGTCAGTCCGCTTCATTTAAATGAAAATCAATTCTTATTTTTGGCCTGCAAAGATCATCAGATATGCCTCTTTGTCAGGATCATACTAAAAAAACTGCACATTTTTGCAAATATTTAGCATAGTAAAATTTTAAATAAAAGCTACTGATCAGTCGATCGTATATTAAATAATATATCAGAACAGATTTTATTAAGGGCCAGGAAGTGCTAATTAGGTAAGTAAATATCAATTTTATTTTTTAGAGAACAACGTATTTGAAGCAATAGTCGGGGAAAACCGTTTTTGCGAATGGAAGCGCAATCTACAAAGCATGTCAAGAACCTGCCTGATTTATCATCCCATCTATCTCCTGCACGAGACGAACGGACATCCGGAGAAAAAGGAGCGCCTCACAGCAATTCTGGATAAAATTAAATCGGAAAAGCTCGATGTAGACTTCATCACGCCCCAGCCCGCGACCGTAACCCAGGTTGAGGCTATACACAGACGACGGTACATCGATCAGGTAAAAGCCATCTGCGAGCACGGTGGTGGTTACCTGGATGTCGATACCATCCTTTCCAAAAACTCCTACGATGCCGCCCTGATGGCCGCAGGAGGTGCCATAACTGCGGTTGATGCCGTTATGGGCGACTATGACAGCGCTTTTGCCCTGGTCCGGCCGCCCGGGCACCACGCCAAGCCCAATCGAGGCATGGGATTTTGCATCTTCAACAATATCGCCATCGCCGCGAAGCATGCCCAGGCGCAGGGCGCGGAAAAAGTGCTCATAGTAGACTGGGATGTGCATCACGGAAATGGCACCAATGACGTATTCTATTCCGATCCGTCCGTACTGTATTTCTCTACGCATCAGTATCCCCACTATCCGGGCACGGGAAGAGCTGATGAAGTAGGGGAGGACGGCGCAGAAGGGTTCACGGTGAATGTACCCCTGCCCCCGGGCACCGGCGACGAGGGCTATCTCACGGTTTTCCGGGAGATCTTATTGCCCGTAGCTCTCGAGTTTAAGCCCGACATAGTCCTGGTCTCGGCAGGCCATGACCCTCATAAGGACGACCCTCTGGGCGGCATGCGCCTTACCTCCGCTGGATTTGGTGCCATCGCCGGCGTGGTGAAAGAGATCGCCAGTACTTGCTGCCGGGGAAGGCTGGCAGCTTCTCTGGAAGGAGGATACAACCTGGAGGCGCAGGCAGAAGCAGTTGTAGCCGAGATCAAGGCCTTTGGTGGAGAGGCGGCGCAGGTAAGAGGCACGGACCCAAACGTTGTCCGCAGAATTGAGGAGGTAAAAAAGATTCAAAGCAGCTACTGGAACTGCTTTTCCTCAGCCTGACCTCAGCCGACCCGAAATTTGGCCTGAAAATAGTGAGCCAGAAAGATGCGAAAGCCCTCATCCTTTATGGCCAGCAGCTCTTGGCCCATGTATATATTGTGTCCACAGCGAATGGACGCAGACAGATGCTTGCCCATAGAGAGGTTTGCATTCTCCCCTGCGAGAAGATCACGGGCTGAAGTATATCGGCGCGCCTCCTCCACCACGACTTTGCCGTTTGCGATATAAGGGCCGGAGAGGGGGTGGGGATGAGCTGCCAGGAAACGAGAGAGGTGAGCTGCCTGCCAGACGGGCGGGCCGATGCGCTGGCAGGCCCTCGACAGCTGCCAGACCTGCATCTCAAAGAGCATCACCGCTCTGTCGCGATAGGTTGAAACATCGCTTCGCAGGAGGGAAAAGCCGCTGCGCTCTAAAAGCGCCTTTATGGACCCTTCCGCCTTGCGAAGCTGGGGATAGAGAACATCTTCCACCACATCGGGTGCGGCCAACTCAATAAGGATGAGCATCGTTCCCCGCGCATTTATTTGGGCAACTATCTCCTCGTCAGAGAGAGCGGCCAGGGGCGGGGCAAAGAAGAAATCAAGCTTCGGCTCGGCCAAAAAGCTGCGCGCCGCAGCGGCAAACTGGAGCATCTTGTCAAGAGTGAGGGCTGCAGCCACATTTCTTCCCGGATCAACCGGATCGACCACAATCAAGGGCTCGTCGTGCCGGCCTATGCCGTGCCCTTCCAGGTCCAGGCACAGGCCCGGCTTCCAGGTCGATGCCGCCTGGAGCACAGCTGGGAAAGAACCGTAGCAGAGAACGAGCAGCTCTGCCAGGTAGCCGGAAAAGCCGCCCATCTTCAGCTCCGAGCCATAGACATCTGCACCCTTCATGAACTGCTTTAAGAGAAGGACATCGTCCTCCCGACCGATTATCCTGCTTGCCACGTATTTTGTATGAAAGGGGGTGCGGTCCACTGCCGACTTTAGATGTGCGGCATCTTCTACCAGATAGCAAGGAACCAGGTCAACCTCAAAGCCGTCCATCCTGGCGTTGACGTAGGCATGTTCCGCATATTTCTCCTCATGGTCGGGGGCGACCTGCCTGGCCAGCTCCAGGGCCTTGCCCAAATCATCTCCAGGAGGAACTCCTAAAAAGATATCCAGATCATGATCACCGGCAAGCCATGTTCCTCTGGCGGCAGAGCCTACCAGCATGGTCTTGAGGGAGATGCCGTGCTCTCTTGCCAGATCCTCTATGCGGGCGATAATGGTGGCTGAGGTCTGCGTTAACCGTTCCCTATCGGAAAGAGTGGGCCTGACCTGACCGAGCACCTACACCCGGATCTCAGAGAGGGAATCCTGCCAGGTCTTCGTAGATCGGCCCTCCTCGTGTGAGTGTGCTCTTCTTAAGATAAAATTGGTCTACCGTGAAGCTTCCCAGGTCCAGACTGGAGAAGTCTGCAATCTTTGTGTTGAGCTTGCGACTTATCTCTGCATTGGGACGGGCCACCCGACCCAGGGTGACATGGGGGGAAAAGCCTCGCGCTTCAGGAGAAAAGCCCAGAGGGCTCAAAGCTTGCTCAACCTTCTGGTAAAGCTCCTGGAAATTTCCCGTGAGGCCCAGCCATACCACGCGCACGGACCGCCCGGGAAAGGCGCCCATGCCAATAACCTGGACCGGGAAAGGCGCGGCCTTAACCCTGCCCAGCGCCTCTGCCACCTGGTCCACCTTTTCTTGCGGCAATTCACCCAGGAACTTTATGGTAATATGCACCAATTCCGGCCTCACGAGTCGCAGGCCTTCGGTCGCGATGCGGCTAGCCAGCCGTCCAATCTCCTCGCGCATGTGGCTGGGAAGCTCTACGGCCACAAAGCACCTGATCACCGTCATCGCAGGACACTGCCTTTGCTGGCTGAGGTGACCGATTTTCTGTATCGGGCTAATATTCCGCTCTTTATCTTGGGCTCGGGAGGGACCCATCCCTTCTTTCGCATTTCCATTTCCGCAGGATCAACGAGAAGATCTATCGTTCTGGCAGAGATATCTATTGAGATCATGTCGCCGTTCTTGACAAGCGCAATTGGCCCTCCCACAGCAGCCTCGGGGGAGACGTGCCCTATGCACGGGCCACGGGTTCCGCCGCTAAACCGCCCGTCAGTGATGAGAGCCACGGATTCGGAGAGGCCTGCGCCCGCGATGGCGGATGTGGGTGCGAGTGTCTCCCTCATGCCCGGCCCGCCTTTGGGCCCTTCGTATCTTATTATCACTACATCGCCCGCCTTTACGCCTCCACTCACGATGCCTGCCATGGACTCCTCCTCGGAGTTGTAGACTACAGCTGGGCCGGTATGCTTGAGCATGGATGCAGATACCGCCGTCTGCTTGACCACACTTCCTTCCGGTGCCAGGCTGCCGAACAGTATGGCAATGCCACCCTGAGCATGTACGGGTGCCTCCAGAGTGGCTATAACGGCAGCATTGGCCAGGGGATTGACGGACCTGAAGGCAGCCAGGTTCTCGCCCAATTTTTTGCCAGTGGCAGTGAGGACATCTAACGAGAGCAGTGAGGAAAGCCGGTTCATGACCGCCGGAATTCCACCGGCCCGGTCCAGGTCGAGAATATGATGAGGCCCGCCCGGCCGCAGGTTGACCAGATGTGGTGTCTCGCGACTTAATTGGTCGAAGCGATCCAAATTCAGATCCAGGCCGAACTCAGCTGCTATGGCCGGGATATGTAAAACGGTATTGGTAGATCCTCCGATGGCCATGTCCACGCGAATAGCATTGTCCAGAGCAGCAGGCGTCACTATCTGCCGGGCAGTTATGCCCCGCTCTACCAGCTCCATGATCTTCATGCCCGAAAGCTTTCCCTGGCGTATCTTTCGCGCATCCACGGCATGGGTTGTGGCGCAGCCGGGCAAGGATAGACCCATGGCTTCAGTGAGACAGGCCATGGTATTGGCCGTAAAAAGTCCGGCGCATGAACCGGCTCCAGGGCAGGCCATCTCCTCCAGGTCGGCCAGCGTCTCGCCTCCCGCCTGCCAGCCCTCGAAGACATTGATCAGATCCAGCTCTTTGTCGCAGGCAAAGCCGGGCATCATGGGTCCGCCCGTAACCACGATGGTGGGCAGGTCCAGTCTCCCTGCTGCCATGACGTGACCGGGAACTATCTTGTCGCAGGAGGGGATCATTACCAATCCGTCGAGCTGATGGGCCTGTGCCATGATCTCGATGGAGTCTTCGATCAGTTCGCGACTGGGCAGCGAGTATCTCATGCCTTTATGACCCATGGCTATGCCGTCGCAAACGCCAATGGTCTGGAATTCAAAGGGCACACCACCGGCGGAGAGTATGCCTGCCTTCACTGCAGCTCCCAGCTTGTCGAGATGGATATGTCCGGGTACAAAATCATTAAAAGAGTTGACAACTCCAATGAAGGGACGGCGGATCTCTTCATCGCATAGGCCGGTTGCTTTTAAGAGAGCCCTGTGAGGCGCTCTTTCATTGCCTACTTTGGTGATATCGCTCCTCATCTAAAAACCTCATTCCAGCTTTTGCCACTTTTCCGTTTAAGTAGTTGCTGATCTCAATTTAGGCAGTAGGGCCCTTTTTTCCTCTGGAGTGTGCATCTTACTTCTAAAAAACCGTTATTTCCTATATGTTAAATACCACAAGATACTAGCCGCCAGAGGTGGACAATCCTTGGATGCTTATTCTTTATTCCTGGTATTCCTCGCCATCTACATCGCGGTCTTGCTGGGCATCGGCCTATATTTCTCCCGTCGGCAAAGGTCTGTAACCGACTTCTGGCTGGCGGGAAGGGAGCTTGGGCCAATAACCATCGGATTTTCCGCAGCATCCGCGTGGATCACGGCGAGTGCGTTGCTCTTGGCCACGGGGCTATTTCTGCTCATAGGCGTAGGCTCGATATGGATCTGGGTCTTCCCCAACATCGCCGGGCTGCTGATAATTGCCGCGATCTCGGGAAGGATCAAGAATATTCCTGCCTTAACCCAGCCCGAGCTCATGGAGATAAGATATGATCCCATGATCAGAGCCCCGGTGGCCCTGGCTGTGACTATTATGATGATACTCTTCTCTGTAACGGATTTCATCGGATTCAAGCTGGTGCTGGGAACCTTCTTCGGCATCGATCCTTTCTTTGCCGTGGCTATCATGGCCGTCTCTGTAGCACTTTACGTCGGCGTGGGCGGCTTTCGGGCCGTGGTCTGGTCCGATCTCCTGCAGTATGTACTTCTGGCAGGCCTGGCGATTTACGTAGCCGCATTGGCCCTTGATCTTTCCGCCGGCAAGGATGTTACACTGCTTACCGCCGCGTCAACTCTGGGCGCAGATTGGTGGGACCCACTCTTACTGGGCGGTCTGATGGGGGCTTTAGTCTTTTTAGTCGCCCTCTTGCCTGGCTGGGTGGCAGAACAGGACCCCTGGCAGAAGATCTGGGCGGCGCGCGACCAGCGTTCCGCGAAGAGGGGTCTCTTGCTTGGCAGCGCCCTGCTGGCCCTGATCTACCTCTGCTGCTTCCTCACGGCCATCGGGCTTTCCGTGCTCTATCCCCGGCCGACAGGAGAGATAGAAGCAGAAATGCTTTACCTCAAGCTCATCAGCGATAACGTTTCACCGGCGCTTCTCGCAATTCTTTCCATCGGCTTTGCTGCGGCATCCATGTCCTGCACCGACACCTTTGCCACATCGGCTGCGTCCTGTATCTCCCGCGACCTGATCCAGCGGTACCTCCGGCCTACAGCCACCATGAAAGAGATGCTGGTTATCAACAGGATATTGGTTGTCGTCATGATCGGCATCGCGGCGGCAATAGCGCTGAATGCGAACAGCATCGTTGATGCCGTGATCATAGCCACGGTTATAGGCACAACATCCTACTTCTTCCCCATCATCGGTGGACTGTACTGGAAGCGCGCCACCCGGTGGGGGGCCATGGCGGCCCTGGTGGTGGGCGGCGGAACGCAGATCCTTCTCATCTCCTACGAGCAACTATGGCTGAAACAGCCTCTGGACAGCATCTCGCCTTATCTCACTGAGCATGGAGTGCTGGTTGGCCTGGCACTTTCCGCCCTATTCTTTGTAGGCGTCTCTCTGGCCACGCGACCGGAACCGGACATTCGCTTAGCAGCCTTCTTTCCGGATATCGCAGAGAGGGTCTTTTCCCGCGTTCTTCCCCGAGTTGACAGAAAGAGCGCGCGCTACATTGAGATCTCCTCTTGCATAGAAGAGAAAACGGCGGGAGACAGATCTCACCTCAACTTAGCCATCGGGCATAGCCGCTCCCATGAGGGTGGGCAGAAGGGGCTAGCATGGGTGAGTTTTGTAGAGTGGCTTACAGAGAAGCATCCCCTCTGGTTCAC
The DNA here is from genome assembly GCA_016927055.1 of Methanotrichaceae archaeon. Lineage (GTDB taxonomy): Archaea > Halobacteriota > Methanosarcinia > Methanotrichales > Methanotrichaceae > Methanothrix. The sequence goes on from JAFGNK010000160.1 coordinate 7,649, forward strand.
GCCCACGGGAAGCCATATTGTCTATCGCCTCTCCCAGGCTGATATGCTGGCCTGCGTCAAGATGGTGCGCGGCGATAGCAGCCATATCTGGCTATCCGCCGAGCCGAGGCTCGAGCAGACGGAGAGGCTGAAGGATGAGCTATTTTTGGCGTATGAGGAGATAGAAGGAGCACTGGCAGGTTTTGGCATGAGGGCGCGGCTGAGATGAAAGAAGATATCTTGGTGGCAGTGATAGGTGCCGGGCCGGCGGGCAGCTGCGCCGCTGAGGCTGCCGCCGCCGGGGGAGCTGAGGTGCTGTTAATTGATAAAAAGAGCGAGATCGGCAGCCCTGTGCAATGCGGCGGATTTCTACCGGAAGCAGTTGAGCTAAGCAAGCTTATGCCCTGCGCCCGCCTGCCCCAGACGCTTAAAGATATTCCAGAGCGCTGCATTCTGCATCGCACCCGATTGCAGCGCATCTATTCTCCTTCAGGAAAGCACAAGGAATTTCCAGTAGCCGGTCGGGTCCTGGACAGACGGGCTTTCGATCGCCACCTCGCCGCTCGCGCCGCTCGCGCAGGAGCGAGAGTTCTTCCCGCGACGCGCGCTCACCTTGCAAAAGGTATATTGCAGCTTTCCGGCCACTTTGGCAGAGAAATCAGGCCGCAAATCATTATAGGCGCAGATGGACCGCACTCGATAGTATCCCGGGCTATGGGAAATCCTGTACAAGAGATGGGCATCTGCCTGGAATATGAGATGGCCGATGTGAATATTGATGCAGAGGCCGCGGAGATGTACTTCTCGGCTCATTTTGCGCCAGGTGGCTACGCCTGGATAATCCCGCTTGGCCACGACATAGCGAATGTGGGTGTGGGAGTGCGGGCATCTTACCTGGCCGGCCAAAAGCTTCCCAATATTTTGGACAGGTTCATCCGGGATCATCCTATTGCGGCAGAAAAACTTGCGGGCGGAGAGGTCCTGGCTGTCATGAGAGGCCCTGTGCCCTCGGGCGGGACCCGGGGAGCTATTCAAAAAGGCAACATGCTTTTAGCAGGAGATGCCGCCGGACACGTCATGGCCACCAGTGGTGGGGGTATACCACTGGCTATGGTAGCGGGAAGGATAGCGGGCGAGGTAGCAATAGGACAGTTGCAGGGCAAAAACCCTCTCACGGACTATCCGTCGCGCATTCGCGAAGAGTTCGGAATTGAACTCGCTCGGTCAGTACAGATAAGGAAAATGGTTGATTTGGCCATGAAGAGCGACCGGCTCATGAATGCCCTCTTTGCAGCCCTCAGTCCGGCACAGATAAAATCAGTAATGCGCGCCCAGATCCCTGCGCCGCTCGTATCTCGCGCATGTGGCTGGGAAGGATCAAACCTATAGCATCAAGCTACCATTTACGGCCCAAGCTAATATGCTATTGGCGTAGAATATCGATTTAGCAAAATAAAAGATTATAGCGGAAGGACGGACTGCCCATCCCACCGATTACAGCCAATTATTCCTTCTCTTCTTTGGGAGCCTTGCCCAGTAGCTCTTCTATGGACTTTGCCCCCGATTCCAAAACTTTGACATTAATCTGGCCAATATCGGAAGATATATCCCTTCCGTGAATGGTCATCCTCTTCTTTTTTCCCCCGGCGGTGGGATGATACCCAATTCCAGTGGAGAGCAGGATTTTTTTGCGCTTTGTGCCGGGCAGATCAGATCGCATGGGAAATCCCTCGCGATCGCTGCCGCCAGTGACCTGTACCGAGTAGCCGGGCATGCCCAGGACATCCCCTTCAACTTTGTCGCCGATATGTTTTCCCAGAAGCTTGCTGGCTCCTGGATCCTTAAGCTCTACCTGATATGCCTTACCGCTCTTGGGATCTGAGACTACGACTCTAAAATCCATCTTTCTTCCTCATCATTGTAAACGTGACTTTGTGTCTAGGGATCGATGCTCTATAAAACCTTATCTTGTGGGAGTTGGGGTAATTATTTCAGCTCACGGGTTTTAGAGTAATCCACCAGAATGGATATCGGTGCCGTCTTGATCTTTATTCCTAGCTCCTCGACAGCTACTACCCCATTGACTCCTGCATAAAAGGCTATGCCGATTTTGCCGGCGCTCACGGGGCAACCCAGTATGGGCTCAGACTGCTCGCCCATTTTTATGAGCCCTCCAAAGCCAGCGCTTCGGGACTCATCTAAAAGCTCGCAGACAGGCTTTGCCGCCGCGATGGGCACCTCCCTCATATTGGCCAGCACTGTTCCCGAGCCTTTGAAGATGGCATCGGCAACATTTGTTACCCTGCGGCCCATAAAGACCTTGATGGGGTCAAGGGACGAGCCGGCATAGGCTATGAGGTCCGTGAAATCGGCAGTCTGCCCATCCTTGACCTCCGCCAGCCCCGCGAAGCTGGTGAGAACTGGAATTCCTCTTTTCATGAGCATGCCGTCTAAAGTGATGCTGCAAAGCGTTGCCACGCCCAAAGCACCTTTTGGAATCTCAAGATTTGAGAAGCTCTCCCCCTCATCTAAGATTAGTACTCGGCGGCTTATGGTGTAGCCAGCTTCATAGGCGCGTCCCAGGATCTCGAAGACCTTTTCCGCATTTGCTTTGTCTATGATGCTTGTATTGGCGATTACATCACCGCGACCGGTCTTGGGATCAAAACTGGTCTTGAACATGTATTCTTCAATCTTGGCATTGACAAAGCCGATCCTATCATCCACCAGGGCGTCACCCAGCTCTCTTGATCCCAGTGGTGTGAGCACCCGGCCGCTGTAGCCCTTCTTTTTGGTGAACCCCAGCTCGTCCAGGATCTTGAGGTTGTAGCGCACAGCCCTTTCTCCCAGGTCAAAACCGCGACTGCTAAGGGAATCTGAGATCGCCCTTGCCCCAACCGGGGCACCCGCGCATTCGATAACCCTGAGAATCTCTATTAGCCTTCTCTGGCTCATATGTGTCTTGGTGAGAAGCTTCATCTCCGAGAAACCTCCGGGAAAGGCCATATATATCTTATGCGGATAACACTTGCCCGGCATAAGAGCCGGATAAGATCTGCAGAGATTAGTGCATAAAAAGAGCCTAAAGAGGCAAACAAATTACAGTCCCGTGGGGTAGCGGTCAATCCTGAGGGCCTTTGGAGCCCGCGACGGCGGTTCGAATCCGCCCGGGACTACTTCCAACCTTAAACCATTGGAAACGTAGATATATCCGTGCATGTCATGAGGGGAAGGCCGGCCATGTTTTGGCCTGCCATAAGAAGGCATTGCTCCGGTAGTGTAGCCCGGCCAATCATTTCGGCCTTTCAAGCCGAAGACTCGGGTTCAAATCCCGGCCGGAGCATTTATATTAAAAATTTTACCATAATTTTACTAT
>JAFGNK010000161.1 GCA_016927055.1 Methanotrichaceae archaeon
ATAGCACAATGAATTATAAATAGCTAAAGCAGAATCTATCCTCCGCTTGTAGGTAAGGGTTGATATCGCGCAGAGGATAAACGATGAATAAATATCCAATAGTTGCTCTGATCCTGCTCCTGGCAGGAATAGCTCTAGTCGTGAATTCATCCGGGATTTCCTGCCCTTTTGCCGGAGAAAACAGCTCTTGCAGGGTAAATGGAAACTGCACCGGAAACTGCAGCGCTAACGGTAGCGGCAACTACAGCGAAAACTGCACCTGCCCCCGTGATGCAGCATGTGCCCAAAATAACACCTCCGAAGAGAATTGCTCCGCACTTGGATCATGCCCTGTGTAGGCTGGCAAGATAGACTTTTATGGACAATTGCATTCTTGATGAGGAAAGGTGATCCGGCTTGATGGGAATCAATGAGATGGGATTCGAGGTCTTCGAGGAGATGCTCGATTATGCAGATGAGCTGCAAATCAGGGTCTACGAACTGGATAATGGCACTGTTGTGGCTGACGCGGGTGTAGAGGCCCAGGGTGGTTATGGTGCAGGCGTCTACCTCTCCCGCCTTTGCATGGCAGACCTGGCGGAAATCCAGCTTGCACCCTTCGATATCAAAGGCATTTTAATGCCGGGCGTTCAGGTGGCTACGGATTATCCGGCCATCTCTTGCATGGCCTCCCAGTGCGCCATGTGGCAGATCAAGGTAGACAAATACTTCGCCATGGGCAGCGGCCCTGCCCGCGTGCTGGCCAGAAAGACTCGCGACCTGTATGATAAGATCGGCTTTGAGGAATTCTCGGATGTGGCAGTCATTGTCCTGGAGTCGAAAAAGCTGCCGGACGAAAAAGTCTCCGCCCATATCGCGGAAAAGTGCGATATCGATCCGGCTGACCTGAGAATTGCCATTGCACCCACGGACTCTGTAGCCGGCCTCGTCCAAGTCTCGACCCGTGTAGTCGAAACAGGTCTGCATAAGCTCTTCACTATGGGCTTTGACATCAACACTATCAAGAGCGGCTGGGGCAGGGCACCCATCTCGCCCATCACAGGCGACGCTACCATGTGTATGGGCTCCTCCAATGATGCCATAATTTATGGTGGAGAGACTTATTACACACTGGAATATGAGAATTTAGAGGAGCTGCAGCAATATCTGAAAGGCATGCCATCCCAGGCATCTCGAGATTGGGGTGCACCCTTTTACAAGACCTTCAAGGCGGCAGGTTTTGACTTCTTTAAGGTGGATCACAACGTCTTTGCCCCGGCTCGGGTTGTCATGAACGAGATCAAGTCGAAGCGCACATTTGTCAGCGGCAAGGTGAACCGGGACGTACTGGCTGAGTCCTTTAATCTGGAGAGTCTGGATGCGGCCCGCTGAAGATTAGTGATGATATCTTTTGCGAATTTCTTATTCGCTAATATTTTTAAAAAAGACGGTTCTATTTTGGGACAATAATCAAAAACGGGATAACCTAGATAAGCTCATCGAACATGCAAGGAGATTGAAATGAAAACCCCCGAGTGCGATCTCAAGGGCCATGGACCATGCCGCGGCCCTATCTGCCAACGTGGCATTAGCCTCAATCACATGTGCGACCTGCACGTCAGGCTTCAATCATATTGGACCGGACATAACCCTGGCAAGAAACTTAACGATTGGCTGGATGGACTTGGAAACGCGGAGATTGAGGAAGCATTGAGGAAGGCCCCAACCCGCGGAAAGCACTGGCAGGAGGTCATTGAGCAATCCAGCGAGGACTAAAAAAATTCCGGCCATAAATATCGCAGGCCATTGGGCTAAGAAAAAATGGTCCCTCGCGATTTCTTGTGGGTGTGACTGGAGTACGTATCCTCTTGGGATGCTAGCCCTGCCAATCAGGACGGAGTGACTAATTATCCCTCATGCCGATTTCTTGATGCATGCTCCAGATTCCATTTCATGATAACTTAAGATTAGCCACATGAAACTGCGGAGAGCCGAAGAAATTCCTCAGACCCTATTCACAGGGAAATGGCCCTAAATTGTTTACCGTTATCGGAAAATCATGGCTTTTTACCTTTTTACCCATTTACCTTTTTACCCATTTACCATATTTACCTCATTTGCTATTTGTATTATTTTACATTAAACAATAAAACCATATTGGCTTTTATGGATCAATCAATTTTTCATTAAATGTGTAAATTCGAGATTTTCTTCACAATTTAGCCGCCGCATTTATTGCCCAGAAATCCAGCTAAGGGCAGGAATATGGGATTGAAACGGAGGTGAGAATCAATGGATATTATGTCTCAAATATATGCAATTGTAATCTTTGGAGCGTTGGTTGTCTTATTGCCTTGGGGTTTGAATAAATGGTCCGACACCAAGTCTGGTGTAAGGTAGGCACTTTTGCATAATCGGGTCCTGGTGCGGCCAGGACTTCTATGTTTTTGCGTTTTTTTGATTTAAGATCAGTCGTAGCCAGGGAAATACTCCTTAATAGCCTGCGTCTCTGGAATTTTCACATCCTTAAGGACAAGAAGCATGGAATCAACCATCTTTGAGGGTCCACTGCAATAGAATACCTGCTCAGAATAATCGGCTAGCCGTTTTTTAATCATAATAGCATTGATTCTTCCGATCCGGCCTTTCCAGGAAGGACCGGGGCTGGTCAGGGTATGAATGATTGTAAGATTCCGGTTTTTCGCCTTGAGGATTTCTTGCTGGTGACACCTTTGCTATAGGGTCCAGGAATTCTATTGCTGTTTGACTGGAGACGACCGCGACTTTGCGGTTCAAAAATCATGGGCGATCTTCTTGCCGGAAAAGTAACGGGCTCGCTGGGACTCGAACCCAGGTCAGCGGGTATCTTCGACCATAGCCACCGAAGCCCGCTAGGATGTCCACTACCCTACGAGCCCATCAGCGGACCTTGGTAGCTTCCAGGCTATTAACCTTTCCCGCAAACCAACATAGCTATGCAAGAGGTTGATGCTAGACTCAATAACATCAAAGGCAAAGAGTGGAAATTTAGGCTAAACCGTTCAAAAGAATAATATGCTGAAAGGCGCAACATAGTACTACGTGGTTGATAATTATGAATCCTGCCCAAAAAGCCTGCCCTTTTGTTTCCAGAGAGTGCCTGCAAGAGGACTGCATGGCCTGGAAGCAAAGAGAATGCCGCCTCATTAGTGACAAGGACCGCCCCAGCTCTTTTGAGCAGGAGCTAAAGAGCGCCGCGCCGCTAATGTATAGATCTCTGCTCGATCTGGTGCGCATCATGGAAGATACGGCTTCTGACTGCGGCAAATGCGGCCCGGATCTCTACAGCTATGCCCAGAAGGTCCGATCTGACCTACTGGATGAGCTGATCTCTTCCGAGCTGGCCGGAGTTGGGATCAAAGCGGATAAACAATAAAATTTGGAGATAATATTTAAGCTAAATAAATTCAAACCGAAAAGTTTGAGTGCATGCGGGGATTTTACATGGCAATGACTCGTTTCTTAAGCAACTGTCCCAGATGCGGCTATGTTGCCGAGGCCTGGACCGAGGATGGTGTGGTAGTAAAGGTGCACTGCAAGATGTGCGGCTATGAGGGACAGCTACCCCATCCCGACCTGAAGAACGGAGCCTGGAGAGTGGGATAGGAATACTCAAGTTATGAGAACCAGTCACGCCCTTCTCCTGCGCTTGCGGCATGATCCCCAGTTTAATTTTAGCAAAGCCAGCGTGGAATTTGTCGATAGGGGCGCTCCGGGCGACATGTCTACTGTCCAGGGAGACAAAATCATCGGCCTGGAGCGAGGCTGGATGGAGATAGAATCGGAGATGAAGACGAAGTTCATCCCCGCCCATCGCATCCGGCGCATCACTTACGACGGGGCAACTATGTGGGAGAAGAGCAATGAGCAAAAAACAGGGACGGAGGATGGAAATGGTGTATGATTGAAAATTGGCCCCGAATTCATTGCCTGCAGAAAAACATCTCCTGGTGTAAACACGAATTTGGGGCCATCAGGCCTGCTCATGGAAATCCCAACCAGGGCCTATGCTTCAAGCTCATGATCGATTAAGGCCATCAATTGCGGTTGGACCCGGCTTTAGAGGTGTGATATCGGCCCTAACTCAGCCGTTGGCTCTGCGTACCTTGCGCTCATTTCTATCCAGGTATTCCTTTATGGCCTCAACGATGACATCCGAGCGTTGCACATAGAGCGAGCCCCTGCTTTTAACAACAAAACTCATCAACCGGTCATTTAGATCCGAACTCAACTCCACCTCGATTTTGGGCATAATTTCTCATGAACCAAGCTAGTATTAATACTTAGTTTTCAAAAGAGCTAAATCCAGAAGCATTCATCCATCTACAGATGCCTTTTTTCAGGGCTTGAGCCTTCTAATCTCCAGGTAGCGCACCTCATCGCTGACATAGGAGAAGACCATTTGCTTTCGCACTGAATGCGCAAGACGCACAGCGCGAGAGAGCACAGGGGGCAGGAAAACGTGGTCTTTGGATACGGTGTGCACCAGGTACTCGGAGTGAGGCACCTTGCCAGGCCCCTTTACCTGCTTGTAGACCCGGAAATGCGTGCCGAACTTGAAGCCAGTCTTCACCACCAGGCTCTTGTCCCGCAGATCCTTATAAACGGAAAATTTCAGATCGAAGTCGCTTTCGATCTGCCGCGCTCGAGAAGCGAAGCTCTCCAGATTCAAGTCCTTATCGGAGCGATCGACTAGGGAAATCACTCCTTTATCCAGGAGATATGCCGACTCGACCAGGGAGAGCTGAAGGCGTTCTCCTACGGGCTTACCGTAAAATCCGTGCTCATGCAGCCGGATGGATGCCGTAGCATCCCAGAGCACCACTCGGTCCTCAAGAAGAGTTGCCATGCCGCCTTCAGCTACCTCCGTCATAAGGCCGGACATTGTCTTCTCTCGTGCCTCGTAAAAGGTGATGTCGCTCTCCTCATCGACTATGGCCAGCATCAGTTTCTTTCTCATCTGGCCCGCGACCCTAACCGGCTGCATGATCTCTTGCAGGGGAAGGGGCATCCTCTCCGATATGACCAGAACATAAAACTCAGCAGGGCTCTTTCCCGGATGTCCTCCCCGAGGATAGACGCGAAAATCCGGGCGGCCGGGCTGGATATAGTAGCCGCGCTCCCGAAGGTCCTTGTAGACCACATAGCGAAACTCAAAGCCCCTTTCTATAGAAGATGCTGCCTGGAAAAAGGCCTGAAAGTCCAGCCCTTTTCCATCAGAGAGCACTTTGATCCTGGATCGATCCAGGAGATAGGCAGCTTCCACCAGAGAAAGCTCCAGGCCCTTGCCCTTGGGTCGCCCAAAGTAGCCCTGCTCATAAAGATCAGGAAGAGCCTCCTGGCCCAGACTGATCTTATCGCCAATAAGCCGGCCTACTATCTCCTCGGGCATGGAAAACAATCTGTTTGACTCAGGTCTTTCTTTTCAGCAGGCGAGCTTATTGGGCCAGATGCCGTGCATGACGCCTAGCGACCTGTCCACCAGGCTGTGCACATCTGAAGCAGGATAGCCGGCAGAAAGCAGATAGGATTCAACGTGATTGGGCACGGCAATGGACATCTGCTCCACCATGGAGACTGTCTGCAAAATGGTGTAATCTCCCAGCTTGAAGGGAATGATGGCATCGGAGACGATCAGCTCGAAGATCTCCGGGCTGATAGGCCTTTCTACAGCCGAGAGGAAGGCCTCCAGGATCTCGCTGGTCCAGTCGTGCTTCTTGCCCTCATCCTGATAGGGCATGACAACGACCTCGCGGGTCTTGGCAAACTGCTCGACCAGCTGAGAAGGCGTGACATCTCCCTTGAAGACCAGGTTCAGGAAGTTGGTGTGCGGCACAGTTGTCGGCACCTTGCTGGCGCGCACCGCAAACTTGACCTCTTCGAAGACGGTTCCGGCATCCGTGCCCTGGTGCCCGGCACCCTTGCCGAACTGGATGGCACTGGGTGAGGCCTTGACAACTGTGTGCGGATCGCCATGTCTGCGGTCGATGTTGCCCAAAACCGCCGTCAGTCCCAGGGGCCTTGCCGCCAGGGCCAGACGGGAAAGGCCCGTGGTGTTGCAACTTGTGCACTGCACCAGTTTGGGCTTGGCCTTCTCGAACATCTCATAGTTCTCCAGGCCGAAGAAGAACTCGCGGGAAAAGTCCGCCTTCAGCTCATCGGTGATCTTGACCTTTCCGCCTTCTACCAGCCCCTTGAGAAGCCCGGGTCGATCTGCGCCGCCCATGAGAGAGACAAAGGAGCCGTGAGAGAGGCCCGCCTCAACATAAGGGAGCTCCTCGTCGCCAGGTGTACCCACCATTACGAAATCAGATGCCGCAAAGAAGTCGTCATAGCCGCCCTCGATCTTGACTCCCGCCGCCTCCCACTTCTCTTTGTTGGCAATGTCGCTGACATAGGCCTTTACGCCGAACAAGCGGTTGAACTTGGATACGATAGATAAGGCCCGGCCATGGGGCTTTCTGAGCAGGACGTTCAGGTCGCCCTCTATGCCTGCGGCCTTTTTGACTTGCTGTAGCGCCAGCAGAGTTCGCTTATTCTCTGTCCCATCAAAACCTACAAAACCAGCATTGGACTTCAAGCATCTTCACTTCCTGAATGGGAGTCTAAGTGACTGTATTTTAATCTTTCCGGGATACTATTGCATATATCGTCCATCTGCATAAATATTCCTGAAAGACGAGAGGCAATCCAATCCAAATCTTAAAAATAAACAATTCGATTTTTTGATCCATCCTTTTGCAGCTCTGCTGCATAGAGGTCTATGATTCTATCGGCGACTAACTGGGCACTCTCATCCGGGTTCATGCTCGTAGTATCAACCTCAATCTCGGGAGAGAGCGGCTCTTCGTAGGCCACATTGACTCCTGGCACGGCGGCCTTCTCACCAGCCGCTTTCTTGTAGATGTCCTTGGGAGAGAATTTAGCCTTTCTCTTCGCCTCCCTTTCCATGCAGACGGGCAAAGGCGCGCGGATAAAGACCTCTGCAAAATGGGGGATCAAGGTGCGGGCAAAATCACGATAACGACGTCTGTTGGCAGTAGCATCTATGACAACGTTTACGCCCTCTTCTGCCAGGAGCTTGGCCATATAGGCTAAGCTGGCATAAACGATATCTCTTTCTTCTTCTGTATATTTGGGCTTTGGGGTTATCGCCCTTCTGATCTCATCCAGCTGCAGGACCCTGGCGCGTATGCCCTTTTCAGATAGAATCGTCAACACCTTCTCTGCGATGGTGGTCTTCCCGCAGCCTGGAAGGCCTGTGAACCACATGACCCATGCCATGCTTGATAGAAATAGCGTCCTGAATAAAAAACCATTCCTTTCGGACGCTTTTGAGAAATTGAGCCTGCCAAAAATGGTTATCCTGTGTTATGCTGAGTTATCCAGGTATTTAGGATATAATCTGAAATCAAACAAAAGATTAATATAAGAGTATATGATATATAGATATGCAGCAAACTATAAAGATCCACTGCACACTGCTTTAAGCGAGGTATAAAAATATGATAGAAAAAAGAAATTTCGCATTGCGGGACAAGGATGGAAATGAGATTGGCGTCTTTTCGGGGAAGCAGCCCAGGCAAGCAGCCTTAAAGGCGGCAAACCGCGGCTTCACCGATATAAGGCTCCGGGAGAGAGGTACAAAGAAGGTGCACATATTCCAGGGCGAGAGAATACAGGTGACCAAACCCATCAATGCCCCCAGTTGGATGCCAGCCAATATCTGGAAGCCGAATGTCAAGAAGCTGGGCGTTGAGAAGCTGGTAGAGCTTTAGTATAATTTTTATAGCAGAATTGTTTCGGATTTCGGCAATCATTTTAATAAACGCAATATTGACGGCCCACTGGCTCGAGCCCCCCCAAAAAAAGGAAAAAAGCTGAAGGAGATTTCAGCCGAACAGGGCGCCCAGGCCCTCTACACCGCTCTCCTCTGCTGCTTCCTTATCTTCCTCGGACTCGGCCTCGGCGGCAGCGGCTGGGGCTGCTGCAACAGGGGCTGCGGCTGCTGCGGCTACGGGCACCGCAGCTGCCTGAGAGAGTACCGTGGCGATGTCCACGCCTTCTAATGCGGCCACCAGGGCCTTGATTCTGATCTCGTCAGCAGCCACACCGGATGCCTCGACTACCTTCTTAATTCCATCCTCGTTAACGTCTTTGCCTGCGCTGTGAAGCAGTAATGCAGCGTATACATATTCCATTTGAATCGACCTCTAAATTTACTTGAATCTAATTTATCCAAAGAGAGCGCCAAGTCCTGCGGCGGTGTCTCCTTCATCCTTCTTCTCTTCTTCCTCTTCCTCGGCCTTCGCGGTGGCAGGGGCCTCAGCAGCCGCTGGGGCTACCTCTCCACTGGCCAGTCTGGCGATGGCTCGGGCATTGGCAGCCGCCTTGGCCAAAACCATCTCCATCATACTGGGCACAGGCAAGCCCGCTTCAAGCACCAGGGCTCTCGCCCGGGTTTGGGCCTTCTGCAGCATGGGTCCGACGGTCTCTGGCGTAGCGTAGCCAATCTCAACAGCAAAGCCGAATGCCTTGGCAGAAGCCGCGAACAGCTCTGAGATCTGTGCTTCCACATTGACGGAAAGATCCCTGGCCTTAAAGATCAAGCCACCTTCGTAGGCCGCTCGTAGTTCCAGGCCCACGTTTCTGGGGAAGATCTCCATTGTCTTCAAAATGTCCGCAGTCTTGGCAGCAACGACCTCTCCTTCTTTGGCCAAAGTGATCTTCTGGTTGATGACCACCTTTCCGCCTTTAATAGCGGCAGGGATGCCGGCTGCCTGAAGCTTGCCGACCATGGGCCCCGGCGAGAACGAGGTCTCTCCAGCCTCAATAACTATGTCTTTGGGAGCACGTGCGCCGGCCTTGATGGGCATGGGTTGTTTGCCCTTTTCCAAGAGGCCGCTTAGCTTGAAGGGATTATCATTGCTGAAGATCAAAGCAGTCTGATCTTCAATGAAATCGGCCAACGGTCTGATCTCCGGCGCAGAGGCATCCAGGGCGCGACGAGCAATGGTATTTCTGACCATTCTTATCTCGACATTGCCTCTAAGACTGCCACGCATCTTCTGCAGATTATCGGCAGGGATCTCACGCACGCCTACAATACCGACAACGCGGCTATTGCTTATCATTTCGACAAGCTCTTCGACATCCTTAACCTTCCACTCAGGTATGTGGGCAGTGTGACGAGTCTCTCCTGCCATTTAGATCACCTTTATAGAAGGCCCCATGGTGGTCTTGACGTAAACCGACTTCAGGTTATGTTTGCCATCCTTGAGGGTCTGCTCGAGCTTGACGACGACCGCTTCAATGTTTTCGGCCAGCTCTTTGGTATTCATATTTCTGTTCCCAACAGCCAGGTGGAAGGTCAGCTTGTCACGAGACCTTATCCTGATCATGTTCTTGAGCCTCTGTACCTGTGGGATTACATCCTGTGTCGGCGGGAGAGGTGTGGGCATCTTGCCCCTCTTGCCGAGAATGGAACCCAGGCTCTTACCTATGACAGGCATGAACTGAGTCTCTGCTATGAAGAACTTATACTCGTCTGCCAATTTGCGCGCAGCTCTCTTATCTCCTGCGAACTCTTTGATCTCGTCCGCGGATATAACCCGGTCTGCGCCGGCGCTCTTGGCTCGCAAGGCAGTTTCTCCTGCAGCGAATACAGCGATCTTGGTCGGTTTGCCAACCCCGTTGGGTAGGATAACCTCAGCATCGACTCTGTTTCCCGGCAGAGATAAGTCGATGTTATGAAGGTTAATGGCCAGATCCACGCTCTCGCTGAACTTTCTGGCAGGTGCCTCAGTGATAGCCTGTTTAACGGCTTCTTCGATATCCATTTCAATCCTCCGTAGTCTACGACACTTCGGTCTTCTACGGCTTCTCAAAAAAGAGAATCAAAAGTCAGATAATAACTTTATATTTTAAGCCTTCGCTTCTAATATCTCATCGTATTTGCCACTGGCTATAGCCAGTTGAGCCTCTTTGCTGGGCATGCCATCAATGGTTGCGCCTACAGACCCTGCTGTGCCGATGACCTCACTGGCTGCGTGCTTCAGGGTTTTAGAGAGAAGGCCTTTCCTCTTGATGTTCGCGATCATGAGGACCTGCTCCATAGTTATGTTCCCGACGATGGAATTGTCGCCAGTGCCTTTCTCTAGGCCCATCTCCTTGATGATCAGAGCAGAGGTGGGGGGCGTTCCGACTTCGATTTCAAATTCGGTTCTGGACTTTACAATCACTTTGACAGGAACTTGCATTCCATTGAGATCTTTGGTCTGCTCATTGATCTTGGCAACCACCTGGGCTACATTTACACCCAGAGGTCCTAGGGCCGGGCCCAATGGTGGCCCCGCGCTGGCCTTTCCGCCGGGGACCAATGCTTCTACAACATTAGCCAATACTTGTCACCTCAAAATTTATTAAGTTTCATCTTTACTGAGCACGCGCACGTGATCTCCCCGAACAGTGATGGGGATAGGCACCATAGCTTCAAAGAGTTCCACAGTTATCTCTTCCTTGGCAACGTCCACGCGTTTGACCCTTGCCTTCTCTCCCTTGAACGGCCCGGAGATGAGCTCGATGATGGCTCCTTCATTGATTCCGATTACAGCGGGCTTGGGGGAAAGAAAGTGCTCAACCTCTCCGATGTTGGAGGCCCCTTTTATCACAGAGCGTGCGTGGGGTATTCCTTGAATCGCCTGATCTACGATCTCCGGAGCCGGTGATTCCACAAGAACGTAGCCTTTCAGCACATCTGGTACCAGCAGTGCCCTTATATCATACTTTTCCTTGCGTGCTATCTGGGCGATCATGTTGGCCACCGACCGTTCTTGATTCGCAGTGGTCTTCACAACATATATGCTGGTCTCGGACATTCCGCCTTCTTAGACGAAGGCCGTATATAAAAAGGTTTGTAATACAATGGAAATCTCTTTATACTATAAACATGGGAGTTTGCTGGGGTGAGTATCTTAAATGAGTGGCAGGACTGATCAGCTTCGGGACCTCGTTATGAAGATTGGCGCCACAACCAAGGTCGTGGAGAAGCAGGCCACCCGTCATGGTAGTCTCCGGGGAAGCAGCGATATTGAGCGCGCTTTATTAGGAGTGGTCCGGGAGATGATAAAGCAGTACGGCATCCAGACAAAACTGACTGCCGAGCAGCTATCATCAGTTGTCAGGCTCTTTTATAAGGGACTGAGTGATACCGAGATCGCAGAGCAACTGGGCGATCGAGCCCTCAATAAGACCGTCAGCAGGGCCAGAATCAAGCTCCATTTATTCAGGGAAACGGATTTGAAGCCTCCTTTCGACAAGGATGAGTTTCTCCGCCTAACAGATGCCAGCAAATCCGTCAAAGAGATGGCTGAAAGTCTGCGAGTAGCTCCTTCCACCATCTCCGAGTACAGGAATATTTTCGATAGCCAGAAGGCATCAGAGAGGGATGGATACACAAAGCGCTTTTCAGAGATTCTCTCCGATCAGGATGTCTCCGAGCGCATGGTGACAGCCCACACAGAGGATGGCCTCCAGGATACCATCGATACCGACTATGAAGCGGCAGAGGCCTGAGTGGCATTGCGGCCGCTCATGGTAGTCCAAATCCTTTCAGAACTGGAAAAAGGATCACCGCAATCATCCATTGACCATCTACGAAGAAATCCAGAGCTATGGGGCTCCTCCGTTCGCTGAAGTAGAGTATATAAACATATCCATAAAGCACCATTATTAGTGCTAAAGGTCTGAGCGTACTTTCCATATGCACCAGGCAGGCCAGTAGTGTGCTATTTAGCCCCAGCAAGATCGCAGTAGTCTTGCGTAGGCCCAGGAGTATAGGCATCGTCCGGACGCCCATCTCTCGATCCCCTTTGACATCTCTCACGTCGAATAGAACAGCATTTATGAAAACCTTTGCCAGCATGAAATAGAGTACAGATGCTGTCAACGAACCTATTTTTGACGTCATTTGCATAACAGGCAGGAGCGTTGTGACCAGTGCCCAGGAAATGGCCACGACAAAATTCTTAACAACCGGCACGTCCTTAAGCCTGGGCATACCCGGAATCAGTCTCGATCCGTAGACCGCATTTGCAGCCAGCGGAATGAAGATTATGGGAAGAGCTAGTGGTTTATCCATCAAAATCAATAGCGCTGAAAGGGTATATGCTGTAAGAGAATAGCACTGGACAAATTTTCTGCGTCCTGAAAGAAAATTACTCCTTTCAGGCATATTGATCACATCTTCATTGCTGTCCGTGATCTTATCTAGGCTGTAGACGCTAAAGGTCATCAAAAAGACCGCAAAGCAGTCCAGAATGTTGGGCGTGACACCTAATAGCAGATATCCGAGGTATGTCTCAAAGAATCCAGTCGAGGCTATAAACAACGAGCTCACCATCAGAAAGGTGAATATCCTCTTGAACAGATTGGTGAATTCGTTGAATTGTCCATACATTTGGCAAGAGCGTTTTTCAATTACCTGCCTCAAACTTAATGCAGCAAATACGGACATAAATACAACACCCTATTACAATACGATGTTCTTTTTTTCAAATAATACGGCACTCATTCTCTAATACCTTTAATTAGTTTATATTAAGTTGATTTTAGAGACTCTAAGACAAAGTCAATACGATCTTGATTGGTACATGGTGTTTAATACTGATATATAATTCTAAGCAATAATACAATGTAAAATAAATAATAAAAATAAGCAAAATAAATAAAAGGGATAGAAGTTAGTTTAAGAACTTATTTCTATTTTTAGATTAAATTATTTTAAAAATATTTGCTAAGATATAGTTATATGCAGCAAAATGTTTGAATAAATCATATAAATCACAATTAAAATTGGACATATCTAAGCTAAATAAACTATTATTTACCACATAAACACAATATATTTGTCCAATATCATAAGTTCTCCTTAAGTCCGATCAACCATAGATTGTGGTTTCAATTAGTAACTGTAATACGAATATATAATTCTGAGCAAAGATAGATAAACGAATTAAATAATATAAGAAATGAGCATAAATAACAATAATAAAAATTTATTTAGAGATTCTTTTTTTAATTTTTATTAAATAGTCTCAAAAATGTTTGTCTAAATATATCTATATTCTACAAAGGTTCGGATGAATCACGATAATATTTAAACAGTTCTAAGCCCCAGACAACTGCACCTTGCACCCCTACAGAAAAGATCTTGCCTTGTATCGATAAATTGCATCAAGCCCAAAAAACCCCTGATAAGATCAGCCTCGGCAACTGTAATTAGAATACATAACTTTAAGCAAAGATAGATAAGTGGATTAAATAATACAAAGTGACTTAAATGGTGATCAGAAAAACTTATTTCAAAGATTCTTTTAAATTTTTATTTACTAGTTACAAAAGTGTTTATCAAAATATATCTTTATCCTGCAATGGTTCGGATAAATCACGATAATATTTGAACAGTTCTAAGCCCCAGGCAACTGCACCTTGCCCCATACAGAAAAGATCTTGCCCTATATCATAAGTTCCATCAAGCCTGAACAGCCCCAGATAGAGGTCTGCATCAGTGACCGTAAATGCCACTTTGATATCATTCTTTATGCGATACAGCCTGAAGTTATCTAACCCCATTAGCTCCTTGATTAGATCCGGGTATTCTTTTGATACTATCTTCAAAATCTTGTCGGTTAGTATCAGATCGACCTTTGCACCTTTTCTGGCAGGAATCGCCATTGCCTCTGCGTAACCAGGGATGATGATTGGCGAGACCCCCCTTATTTCTCTGGAATCCAGCACTTTCTTCATAAAGTAATCCTGAGCTCTAAGGAGCGCTATCGGATCTCCTTCCACCAAATCCAATTGGTCCAGCATCCCTATTTTCATCTGCATCTCAACCGGTATTCCGCTCATGTCATGTGTTAACCAGAAATCCTGGCGCTCGTCCAGGACGGTGATTGTATTCACCAGCTCCATCAGGATAAGTGCCTGGATTCTGCCCAGATTTGTGAGCGCATAACCCTGGGATGTTTTGGCGACCATTTTATCATTGGTCATATCCTTAATGGTATGCAGTATGGTGGAGACCCTGCTACCCAGTTTTTTCTCCAGATCTCTTGCATTCAGATCCCCTGCTAGGAGACAGAGCATCACCTTTGTTCGAATCGCAGATCGGGTGAAGGACTTGAGCCTATCCTCGGCCAAGTCGTACTTATACCCTTCCATAGATCCCATACGAGTACAATAGGTTTAAATTAACTATTAAAATTTAGCCCTCCCCCAGGAATCAAATTGACGAAACCAAGCTTGTTGTTCAATTGAGATAGATTATTGGCTTTTAAGGGCACCATCACATTGGTTAGTGATAGTGGCAGATCATCATATGTAACAATAATTATATAATAATGAATTCGTGCACCATATGGGCCTCCCTCAAGACTCAATAGCTACCGCATTATTGAACCTTCCGTTCGCGAATCAGACAACGGATGCCTTTAACAAGGACACAAACGGGTAAGAATTCGCAGCATAAGACGTATTTCGCACAATAAATTCACCTGCTTATCTATACTATGGAAAAGAGATGTGACATAATGGCTCTAATATATCCTTTATCGGAGTTTATAAGATCTTTTTGTCACGAATTCAAGCCCTTTAGATCCGTAAATATTATCGTCTTGCCAATGGCAGAGATAAAATCATTCTCGCAAACTTCATATAATTTAAAATAAAGTTGTAATCAGCCTTCAACCATGACAATCCTGTAATGACCTCCATATTGCCTTTAAAATCATCTCCTGCAGAGGAATGCTTTTCGCATCAGACTACCATGCACCTAATCTAAACGCTTATCATGCGCCGGCCCCTGCTTAGACTTCCTGCAAGAGAAGTTCCTCTGACTTCATATGAATTTTGGCAGATGGTTCATAAAGTGTGTCTAGGGTCGCAATATAT
>JAFGNK010000162.1 GCA_016927055.1 Methanotrichaceae archaeon
CAAAATGGATAAAATGGCGGGAGGAATTGTCGTCGATAAAGACTATGGAATATTGATATGTTAATTTGGAATCGTTACACTAGTGTCGCGTCAATCCTCAAAGATTGAATGATTCTGAATAAACATAACCGATTTTGTACGACATTTTACTGTTGACGCGACACTAGATTATTATTATTATTATTGTGAACACGGTTAATTTGATATGTTAATATTAATATGCAAAATAAAAAAAGATGAGGGAAACGAATCCCTGATGATATTATATTATCAGCTTACTCCTTGCAGCTGCCGTCTCTCAGAGGGCCGGTTCCATCGTGGGGTCCCTGAGCATTACCATTCTGGCCGTCTCCGTTCTGGGCACCAGTTCCATCCTGGGGTCCTGTCATCTCGCAGTTCTGGTTCTGGCAGGGCTCTCCTACCTGGCAATTTTGCTGAGCGCAGTTGCCCTGATTCTCGCAGTTTCCGATGCAGTTCTCACTGCAGATTCCTGTGCCTGCACACGGACCATTCCCATTCTGTGATGCTACGGCAAAACCTGCCAGAAGGAATAGTACTGCCATCGAAACGAACAATTTCAGGTATCTCATTCTACTAACCTCCACTCGGGTTTTAAAATCTGGTTCTGGCCTTTCGAGATCAGCCCGGTTTGAGCTGCTCTCACAAATACCGCTCTTACGGAACGATATTTAAGTTTTACGCTGAATGTCGAAGTTCCAAAATGGTTTTAAATCGCCCGAAGCCGATTTTAAAGGTTCTATGTTCGACAATTAGTCCTATGATGGTTTTGACTTGAGGATTGAGATTTTTTCCTGCCATGGTTATTGGGTGGCGGGATGCCACAGGATATGCAATTAATGTTGGAGTATATTCTTCGTTCTGATGCACAGTACCATTAAAAATATATATTCTCTGCACTTGTGCTTTTATAGAAATTAAGGAGGGATCATTACGATTAAGAAAATTTTGTTAATGCTTTTGGTTTTATTCGCAATCAACAGCCTGTCATTTGCCGCAGGTCCACAGGGTGTCCATGATCCAGGGACTGGAATTGTCAGCCCGGAGACGAAAGAATCTGCCCAGGGAACCGGCCATGGAATGATGCAGACGGCTGAGGTGACCAAGGCATCGGCTTCGCAGGGCATACATGAACCTGGAACCGGATTGACCAATCCCGAGTTAAAAGAAGCAGCCCAAGGAACTGGGCAGGGACTGGAAGCCAAAGCGGAAGAGGTCGTTAACGAGACTGCCGGCGCTGCCAAGGAGCAGCCGGGATTTGGGGCTGCTCTGGCCTTGCTGGGCTTAGTCGCAGCATCATTCGGGCTGCTTTGCAGAAGGCACTAATCCTGCCGCTCTCGATATCTTTTTTTGCGTTTCTATATTTTTCGATATCGTTATGGCTTATGTGTGTCACACAATTATATTCGATGAATATCGCTATTATTAATCGCATTATTATCCCTCTCGCCTGCAAGAGGAACCATGATTGACCAATTGCGAAATAGGCATCTAATCTAAATGGCATTTTCCGCCGGAATGCGATTTCCTGGGTCTCTTGGTCTTGAAAATTAAGCCTTCTGCGACCCCCTCAGATACGAGCATTTTACGACTCTTGAAGCTATTTGCGTTTATATTAGCCCTAAAAAAGAAAATAAAAATAAGTGGAAAGGCCTGGCACCTTACTTCATCTTTTTCTCAAGCTTCTTGAGCTTCTTCTTGGCGGATTGGCTACCCAAAGCAGCCTGCTTCGAGAGCTCTTCCGCCTTGGCCTTCTTCACTTTGTTCAGCTTCTCCAGCTGTTTCTTGCTTGTTGGCATACAGTCACCTCGCTACGTCGTTGGCTGATTCTCTTTAGCTTTTTTCCCGTCTCAAAATATCGTGGTATCGTTGTTAATCTTTGAATTCGCTGTTACCATTAAAGCGTTTCCGTGACCCCGTATCTTCTCCCTCATAGGGCAGAGCCACCAATATCCACATGTCGATCGAATACAAGCTTGCTATCCCTGGTATTGATTTCAAGGATCTTCCTGTCGGCAAGAGGAAACGAAAGTGATTAATGCCTTCCTGACATCCATCTTTTCACTTCTATGAAAATCGCCCTCTTACAGCTAAACCCAACCGTCGGAGACCTCCAGGGCAACGCAGATCTGATAGCTCGCGCTGCCCGCCAAGTGGCTGATGCAGACTTAGCTGTCACCTCCGAGCTGGCTCTCCTGGGCTATCCGCCCCGCGATCTGCTTCTCAATGTCGATTTTGTAGAGCGCAGTTGGGCTGTCCTGCGTGATCTCGCTCATGATCTGGCTGATCTCTCGCCTCTCCTGGTGGGCCTGGCCGAGAGAAATCCCTGCGAGGTGGGCCGCCCCCTCTTCAACTCTGCTGCCTTCTTGCGAAAAGGCCGGGTGGAGAGGACCTTTAAGAAGACGCTGCTTCCCACCTACGATGTATTTGATGAGGATCGCTACTTTGAGCCGGCGGCAGAGCCGCAGATCCTGGAGCTGGATAATGAGATTCTGGGCATCTCCATCTGCGAGGATATCTGGAATGATCGCGATTTTTGGAAACGCCGTCGCTACCACACCGATCCCGTAGAGGAGCTGGTGGCGGCAGGAGCCGGGGCCATTATCAACCTCTCAGCCTCGCCTTTCACTGCCGGAAAGCAGAGATACCGTGAAGCCATGCTGGCTGGCCTCGCGAAAAAGTACAGGATCCCCTTCCTCTACGTCAATCAGGTAGGGGGCAACGACGATCTGGTCTTTGATGGCCGAAGCTGTGTCTTCGATGGAGAGGGGCGCCTTTTGGCCCGGGCTCGAGGCTTTGAGGAGGATCTGATAACTGCCGATCTGGCCGCCGGGAAGGCAGCGATTGCAGAGGACGATTTCACGATCGAGTCAGAGATCTGGCGTGCTCTGGTTTTAGGCACGTGCGATTACGTTCACAAGTGCGGCTTTTCCGGAGTTCTGCTCGGTCTTTCCGGGGGTATAGACTCGAGCCTGGTGGCGGCCATAGCTGCTTTTGCTCTCGGTCCGGAAAACGTCCTGGGCGTAGTCATGCCTTCCCCTTACACCAGTCGAGCCAGCATCGAGGACGCGAGGGCTCTGGCGCAAAACCTTGGTCTTAAGACGATTACTCTGAGCATTACTGATATCATGAAGTCCTTCGACCGGGAGCTGGCCGGGCCCTTCCGCGGCCGGCAAAAGGATGTGACGGAGGAGAATATCCAGGCCCGCATCCGGGGCAATCTTCTCATGGCCCTATCCAATAAGTTGGGGCTTGTGCTTCTCACTACGGGAAATAAGTCGGAGCTGGCGGTGGGCTACTGCACCATCTACGGCGACATGTCCGGGGGCCTGGCTGTCATCTCTGATGTTCCCAAAACGGTGGTATACCGGCTGGCGAAATGGTTGAACGCCCGGGGTAGGGAGATCATCCCTGCCGCGGTCCTGCAAAAGGCGCCCACCGCGGAGTTACGCTTCGACCAGACCGACCAGGATAGCCTTCCTCCTTATGAGGTGCTGGATGATATTTTAGAGAGGTATATTGAGCTGCACCAGTCAAAAGAGGAGCTGCTCGCCCTGGGCTACAATAGAGCGATGGTGGAAAGAGTTCTCTGTCTGGTGAAGAATGCTGAATTCAAGAGGCGGCAAGCAGCTCCGGGTCTGAAGGTGACGGATCGGGCCTTTGGCAGCGGCTGGAGGATGCCGGTAGCCAGCCGGGCCTGGTAACAGCCACCTGGTAACGGGCGCCTGATAACGGCCACCTGGTAGCAGGCGCCGGGTAGCCAAGGACTGCTGGCCGCGGATAATTTTGAGTGTCGTTTATATAGATTCAGGCTAAAACGGTCTTTGTTATGATCCTGAAGGGCTGCAGCAACATGAGCGGAATAGCGCACCGGCATGTCATCCTCTCATTGTTCTTTGTTGTTGCTCTTCTCATCCAGCCTGCTTATTCCCAGGATGCTTTCCTCGGTCAGAGGCTGATTGTCAATGTATATCTGGATTCCAGCGGCAAAGCGCTGATCACAGGCTATGCTGAGGACGTTAGCGGTCTAGCTTTCCTCAACAATTCTCAGTTCCGTTTCGAGAACGATTCCCATCAGCTCTATGCCCTTACTGCCGGGCTGACAACAAAGGTGGGAGATCTCTGGACCTTGAACTTTGATGCAAAAGGCAGCTTCTATGATTATCGTGTCACCTTTTACCTGCCCACCGAGACGAGCCTGGGGGAAATCAACGCCTCGCAGGGTTTGGGATATCTGCTCTCAGCTTCCAATGAGTCCCTGGTAGCGGATGTGCAGGGCTGGGAGGTCTCTGACCCCCGCATCTCCATACAGTATCAGCAGCCTCTGGCGGCCAACGGCAGCAGCCTACCGCCACCTCCTCCTCCCGACTATCCGGGTGAGGGCGCGGCTCTGATCATGCTTCTCATTGCCGCCGCTCTTCTGGTGGCAGGCTTTGGCTTTGCCGTCTTCTTGCAGAGAAAGAGGCGAGGCAAGATCGAGAGCCTAATCGAAAATCAAGTGAAAGGAGCAATTGCGGATGAAATGGCAAAAGAAACCGCGATAACTCCTCGAATCGAGGCGCCCGATACGGCGGTGCCGTCCAACCAGCCGTCCGCCCCCGTCAAGGCTTCGTCTTCTTTTGAGGTGTCTTCTCTCCCTACACCCTCACCTGAAGATGATAGTGTATTCCTCTCTGAAGAATCACAGGCACCCATCGCGAATGGGCCTGAC
>JAFGNK010000163.1 GCA_016927055.1 Methanotrichaceae archaeon
ACAAATCGTACATGGATTGGAAAGATTTAAATTCTTTAGTGTAGTAGTTTTAAGAAAATATTTATGGAGGCAAAGCAATGCCAAGTCCTGGTCAAGAATTATCAAGCATCGATTTTGAATCAATGATTGGTGGGCCGTTAGTAGCTGTTATAAATGCTCAAGCACAGGCCGCAATGTCAACGGTCAACTTCATTAAAGAAGTCGGTTTTAAAAAACCTAGTGCTGAGCAGGAAGCTGGAGGCGATACATCGACAGAAGAGCCGATTTACGTCTCTTTCAAATATCCTAAAGAATTGAGTCCCTATGTCCCAGCAGTCCCAGCTAATCCGGATGCAACGCCGCCTATTCCAGCAACGCCTGCCGTACCGGCAGTTTACGAGACACAGGAGCTAAAAGTACCTATCCTGACGATTTTACCGATTCCATTTATTCGCATTGATTTAGTAACCATCGACTTCAATGCAAAAATCAATTCGGTTGAATATCGTAAAACCAATACAGATCTTAAGGTTAACGCATCACTTGAAGCGAAGGCTGGTTGGCTTTGGGGATCGGCGAAACTGAAAGTATCGACTTCATTCCAGCGGACAACTCAGCAAGGCAATTCCGTTAATCGCACCTATTCGTTGGCAATTCATGTTAAGGCGGTTCAGGATGAAATGCCGGCTGGTATGGAAAGGATGCTTGGAATACTTGAAGGCGCAATAACTTCAAAACCGGCTGCAACAGCGTAGCAATTGGTTTATTAATCAATAGTTATTCAGACTTGAGGAAAAATAATGCCAAAGCTTGGTGATTATATAGGGCATCTTTTGTCTGAGATAACGATCGCAAGGATGCAAGCTGATCTTGAAGCAGTGAGGGTGGCTGAACTCTATGCCGGCCATCCTTTGTTGCGTAACATGCCTGTTCCTCGCTTTCGTATGCCTGATGTGGAAATGGATGTTCCAATTGTCGTCAAGGAACTAGAGGAGCCACCGGCTGGTGAATCCCCACACGGAAATCCGCCCATTGCAGAAATGCGTAAAGTATTTGATAAAGTACTTACCTCAATTTTATCCAAAGAGAATATTAGGTTAAATGCAGCTGTGCAAAATAAGTTGAAGATAATCCTCGATAAAAGGGTTATCGCACTTACTCGGCCCACTGAGATTGCAATTGATATGAATCGCGTATCACAAGATTTTTCAATCAATGCCGTGAAGGCAATGGGTGAAGTTATTAAACCCGAAATGCGTGCAGAATTCGAAGAAACACTCAAAGATTCCCTGCGAATTGAATTTATCAAAATTCGCAAGCCACCAACGCGTTTGAATGTGCTTGTCACTACGGCAGAAATTCGCGAGGCAGGTCCTAATGAGGTCATAACACATTTACATCTGAAAATTTCAGAAGAGTCTTTTGAATGGACAACCATTGAGTCGGATGAAGGTAAAAATGATCGTTTAGTCATCGAGTAATTTTAATATGCTACGCATTGTCAATATCGAAGAAATTCAGAACATGCTGGCCAGAATTTCGGGACTGGTAGATATGCAGCAATGTCACGATCCCAATTTCGATGATAAGGTCAAGCTGTGGTTAGCAAAGCTTGAAAAAATACTCGAAAGCAATCACATCATGCAGGTGGGCGAAGTCGCTACGCTGCGAGGTTTAATTCTCTCCGCTGAAAATGGGATTGTTCCTCCCGGGATGGAAATCCATGGTAATTCCAGTAAGCGGAAAATAGTTGAAGCTGCTGTAACCTTCTCGCTTCGTCAATCCAGCAGCTTGGTCTCGGATTTTCTCCAAAAAGAGGTTGACAGGGTTTCTGATGCAGAACGCATGATGCGCCAGCTCTTGGCTTTGGCCAAAGCTAAAGGCTTGATCCGGCAAGTTCCTAATGGCAGCGATCATACTGAAGTGCTCAAATATATTTGGCATACGCTTTCCATTGATCCGGAAATTGCGCCAGGAACAATTAATGTGGAAGGTCTTGTTGGTCCACACGATGCGCTAATCATTCTTGACCGTATCATTGCCAGCGATTTGAGGACATAGCAAATCTTTGTCTAATGTGTGTTTAAAAAAAAAGGAAAAAATGTCTCTGCAAGTAAACATAGATACAGGCACAAGACTTTCTCCTCAGATTGTTGCCGCTAATATCGTTGTCGACCATGCCCGCTCATTAGGCAATCCAAATGCCCAAAATGAATTGAGCACGAACAAGACCATGTTCGTGACAATCAAGGAATCATGGGCCGTATGGAGCGAGCAATACGGGCTCATCGCGATCTGTAGATATATTTCAAAGATTCACGCGTGACGCAGTAGTCAGCCGTGACACAGATGCAACATATTCTTCAATACAAGACAGAATCCGCCGTCAATGCGGCCCTTGAAGACAGGTAGAGACGATCCCATGCGTTTGAACGGTGTATACGGTTTTTTGAGGTAGTAGGCACAGAGGACGCACAAAGACTATCCAGATAAAAAGCAAAATCACCGTTACTCTAAGGCGTATCCCAGCAGCCGGGCCAGCCGGATGGCATCCCAGTCCAGGTGAAGGAGCATTTTGCCCATAAGTCGGCTGGGCCGGTCGATATCCCCGTGCTCCTCAATAGCCTTTATGATTCGGGGTTTGCTGGCCAGGTAGCCCATCAGCTCATCCAATTCCAGAGCGCTCATTTTGCTCAACATGCGGTTCACCCTCATGCCGATCTCCAGCTCGCGACCTATTGCCAACCTCCAGAGCCGGTCGTACTCCATGAGACGTAGCTTCGAATAGTCGCCCTCCAGGCTGGCTGCCGCAGCCACTCCGCCCGCAATCTTGGCCGCCACCAGGCCCGGATAGATTCCGCCGCCGGAGGTGGGCTTGACCTGGCCTGCCGCATCGCCCACGGCCAGCAGACCCAGGGCTGCGGTCGCTGTCGGCGGACCTAAAGGCAGACCGCCCACATTCAGGGCCACTGGGGAGCCCTGCAGCCTTTTTCTGATAACATCAGTCTTCAAAAAGGCTCGCAAATGCTCGCACCCACTATCGCGAGCACATAGTCCGATGCGAGCCCGGTTCTCATCCAGGGGAACCACCCAGGCGAAAAGCCCCGGCGCCGCTCCCAGGTGCACCTCCACCTTCTCAGGATCTTCCACTGCAAAAGGCGCTTCCACCTGCGCCCCGGAGAGGATGGTCTGAGGCGGCGCGATGCCTGCCCGGCGGGCCAGAAGAGCTGAGACGCCCTCCGCCGATATCACAATCCTGGCGAAGATCTCCTCGCCCCCAGCCAGGGCCAGAGCACTATAGTCTTTTTCCCGTCTGATCCTTCGCACCGATGAACGGAGACGAAGATTTGCGCCCTCCTGCAAAGCCCGGGCAAGCATTGCCTGGTCAAAGAGCCTCCTGTTCACGACCCAGGCCTTACTGGCTTTGGCCTTGAAGTCCAGGCGGGCTCCTCCTGGTGAAAATACGGTCGCGCCCAGCATGCCGCGCAGGATGAAGGAGCCAGGCGGCAGCTCCGACTCGGCCACAGCCTCCTGGCCCAGCAGTCCAGCGCACTGCACCGGCCATCCCGGGCCAGCGTGCTCCTCCAGCAAGATTGTGCTCGCATCGGCTTTGGCGGCATATTTGGCGGCCATAGAGCCCGCCGGCCCGGCGCCGATGACGGCCACATCGAAGATATCCATGTCCGGGATGAGAGATGTAAGGCAATGGTGTTAACTTTTTCTCAGGCGCAAAGCTGCAAAGTCGAGACATTGGCTTATTTCGGCCTCGCTATTCTAGCCTGTTGCCATAACTAACGTCTATGAAGCTAATGAAAAGTTTAATCTGCTTTGGCCGATCTTTCTGGCTTAAGGAGACTGATTGTGATATCGATTTGGGTATTTAGGCTATCATTATTATCACTGCTGCTGAGTATTCCTGCAATTGCGGCAGGAGGATTTTCCAGTGAGCTGGAACAAATTCCAGCTGCAGAAATGCCGTCCTCGGTGCAGGCGCCTGAGGAGGCAGACTCTACCATAGCCTGGCCTGAGGATAACTCGAATGCATCGGAACTCATACCACGGGAGTTGTTCTTCGGAAACCCGGATAAGTACCGGATTCTAAATAGCCTGGATGGCAAGTGGATAAGCTACATGGCACCCTATAATGGCGTGCTCAATGTTTGGGTAGCACCGCTCTATAATCTATCTGCAGCAAAGCCGGTTACCAACGACAGCGTCCGGGGGATTCAGAACTATATTTGGGCAAACACCGATCGGCACATCCTCTACATCCAGGACAGTGATGGTGATGAGAACTGGACGATCTACTCCGTGGATGTGGTCACCGATGAAAGGAGGAACCTGACCCCTCTGGAAGATGTCAATGCCCATCTGCTGAGTACCAGCATAAAAATCCCACAGGAGGTTTTGATAGGGCTCAACGATCGGGACCCAAGATACCACGATATCTACCGCTTCAACATCACCACCGGGGAGAAGAAGCTGGTTCAGAGGAATGAGGGCTTCTCCTATTTTGTGGACGACCATAATTTCAAAATACGGTTTGCAGGCAATGCAACAGCGGACGGCAGCGAAGAGATCTTCAAGCATCTGGATAACGGCAGCTGGGAGCTGTTCATGAAGAAGGACGCCAATGATGACTTCACCACCGGCATCCTGGGTTTTGATGTCAATGATACTATAATGTACATGATCGATAGCCGTGGCCGAGAGACTACAGCGCTGACTGCCACAAATATGACTTCCGGCAATGTGGATGTTCTTTTAGATGACCTGCCGGCAGATATAGATTCTTATATGGTTCACCCTGCAACGGGACTCATCCGGGCGGTAGCCTACACCTACGATCGCAGGAAATGGGTGATTTTGAATGCATCTATTGAGCCGGACCTGGAGTTGCTGCGAAATAAATTTCCTGATAGAGACGTGAATGTATACCATTACACCCTAGACGATAAGAATTGGTTCTTCTCCATCACTCAGGATATGGGACCAGCACATCATTACCATTACAACCGCAGCACCGGGGAAGTGAGGTTCCTCTTCAGCGAGAGAGAGGACCTCGATAATCTGACCCTGGCCAAGATGCACCCTGTGGTGATAAATTCAAGCGATGGCCTCAGCCTGGTATCCTACTACAGCCTGCCGGTCTGGAGTGATGAAGACGGCAACGGCTTACCGGAAAAGCCGATGCCTATGGTTCTGCTGGTTCACGGCGGCCCCTGGTCCAGGGACTACTGGGGATTCAACAGCCTCCACCAGCTTCTGGCCAACCGCGGATATGCTGTGATGAGCGTCAACTACAGGGGCTCAACAGGCTTTGGCAAGAGCTTCATCAATGCCGGAAACCGCCAGTGGGGCGCAAAGATGCATGACGACCTCATTGATGCCGTTAACTGGTCGATTGAGAGAGGAATCGCTGATCCGGACCGGATTGCTATCATGGGTGGGAGCTATGGAGGCTATGCCGCTCTTGCAGGGCTGACCTTTACCCCTGATGTCTTCGCCTGCGGAGTGGACATCTGCGGCATCTCAAACCTCACCTCCTTCCTGCGCTCGGTTCCACCTTACTGGCTCCCGGAGATACAAAAGGAGTTTTTGAGGGTTGGAGACTACAGGACCGAGGAGGAAAGGGCTTTCCTCAGGGAGAGGTCTCCTTTAACTTACGTGGACAGGATTCATAGGCCTCTGCTTATAAGCCAGGGTGCCAACGACCCCAGGGTGAAGCAGAACGAGTCAGATCAGATCGTTTTGGCCATGCAGGCCAGAAGCATTCCAGTGACCTATCTGCTCTACCCAGATGAGGGTCACGGCTTTGTTCGACCCGAGAACAAACTCTCCTTCTACGCTGTGGCTGAGGCCTTCCTGGCAAAGCACCTCGGAGGGAGATACGAGCCGGTGGGCGAGGCTTTCAAGAACTCGAGCATAACGGTGCCGACAGGAGCTGACGGGGTTTTGGGCCTGGCGGAGGCGCTCCATAAATAGAAAAGGAGCGCCCCTTTCTTTTTTTTATGCCTGCGGCCTAAAAATTATAAACACTGTGTCAAGGGGAAAAACACCTCTCCAGGAAAGCCGCCAATTCTTCGATGCACTCCATCTCCTCATCGATGGGCCTTCCTTCAGAGACGCGCTCGTAAACAACGTCCCAGGTGCTATATTCCCGCAGCCGCAGAACCGGCTCGCCGTTGGCCGTCCAGGCAGGACTGATCTCAAAGCGCATCCACTGGCCGGCTTCCCGTTCCACCACGAAGTTGTTGCTGGCCCCGCAGGTGCCGCCATAAAACTCACCGCCCACCACATCGATGGACAACCTTATCCAGGAGATGTACTTCGAGTAGCGGAAAATGCCATCAGCAATGCAATCGGGCCCATCCCATCCGGCTATTGTATTCATTGGCGGAAAAAATGGTCAGGGGACATTAAGCCTCTTGTGCAAGATCGAATCGCTTATAATTTCGTGTAGGCTCTGCCCGCCATCAAAAGTCGTAAACCAAGTTTGCTTTCGGATGCTGCACAATCGCGATCTTCTCTTCCGCCAAACCACATAATTCGTACACCAGCCAGTCGATCTGCCGGACGGCTGACCTCGATGCTGCTCTGTAGCAGCGTGCTCCCGGCAGAAAAATTAATTAGGAAAGAAATCAATGTAAACATGGGGATCTAAATGCCTTCAATAGCCCATTTTGAGATTCCTTTCGATGACGCAGAAAGGGCCAAGAAATTTTACACGGAGCTCTTCGGTTGGAAACTGGAGAGTTATCCGGGAATGGAATACTGGATGATCCATACCCAAGAGGGAACCGGCGGCGGCATGACGAGACGCCAGTATCCGGATCATAGGATAACGGATTACTTCGGAGTCCCTTCCGTCTCCGATTTCTCCGCGAAGGTTGAAAAGCTGGGCGGCAAGATACTCATGCCAAAGATGGCCGTTCCCAGGATGGGCTATTTCGCGGTCTGCATGGATACGGAAGGCAACGTCTTCGGGCTCTGGGAAGAAGATCCGCAAGCCATTTGAGACAAGATTCGAATCCTTTGATCTTCTGCTGCAACGCTCGTAATTACCCACCAACATCTTATCTGTCATAGAAGCTGAAAAAGGGTGTGGGCTATTTCGTGCAAAAAGCATTTGTAGATTCCACACCGATTATTATTCATGCCTGAAGTAGCACAGCTTGCTCAGGAGAACGAGGAAAAGACGCAAGATGGGCCAAAGGCAGAGGAATCGCTAACATCCGCTCTGCCCAGAACCATCTGGTCAGGCAACCTGAGAATTGGCCTGGTGAATATCCCTGTAAAAGCTCTCTCCATGACGAGAGACATGCGCATCAGCTTTCGCATGCTACACAAGAGCTGCAAGACTCCTATCTCCTTCAAACGCTTCTGCCAGGAAGGTGATGAGGTCCCCATGGCCGATATCGTCTACGGCTATCCTCTGGGAAAGAGCAAGTATGTCGTATTGGAGAAGAAAGAGATCGATGCTGCCAGGCCCGAATCGAAGAACACCATAGCCTTGGATCGCTTCGTGAACTTCTTTGAGATCGACCCCCATTACTTCGAAAATACCTATCTGCTCCTGCCAGACAGATCAGATGAAGCCTACTCACTTTTAAGGAGCGTCATGGAGAAGACAGGGAAAGCCGCTATCGGCAGAATCACTCTGCGCACCAAAGAGAGAGTGGTTCTGGTCCACTACTACCGGCAGGCCATCGTGGCCACCACTCTGAGGTATTCGGATGAGGTCCTGGACCCGCAGCTCTATCCGGCACTCAAAGAGCTGGCCAAGCCCGGCGAAAAAGAGCTGGAGTTGGCCATGCAGATCATAAAAAGCCTGAGCGGAGAATCGGATATCAAGACCTACAAGGATGAATACAGGGAGCGAATCGAGGCTCTGGTCAGATCCAAGATGGCAGGAGCGGTAGCCGTTCCGGAGAAGAAGAAAAAGACAGGCCCCGCCGCCAAGAGCCTCATGGAGGCCCTGCGCCTGACTGCGGAATCGTTGAAATGATCTCTGGAATCGGAATCGCTATGGAATTGCCAGGCAGAAAAATAATGGAAATGAATCCTGTGAAGCCCATGCTGGCTGTATCCGGTCAGCCCTTCGACTCGGCTGAATGGGTCTTCGAGCCCAAGATCGATGGCACACGCTGCATCGCGAAAGTATCCCAGGGCGTGAGTGGGAAAAAGGGAGTGCACCTGCATAATCGCAGGCTTTTCGAGATCACCTATCGCTATCCTGAGCTGGCACTGGCATTGGCCCAGGGGGCATCGGGCTGCGTTTTGGATGGAGAGATCGCCGTCTTTTTGGAAGGCAAGCCCAGCTTTTCCGCTCTTGCCGAGCGCGACCACCAGAGCAACAAACTCGCCATAGACTACCTCTCCCATGCTCTCCCAGCCAGCTACGTTGTCTTTGATGTCCTCTATGCCCAAGGCAAGAGTGTCATGGACCTGCCTCTTCGTGAAAGGAAGAAAGTTTTGCAGGAAGAGCTGCAGGAGAGCGAGATTGTGACCATTGCCGACTCATTTCCAGAAAAGGGCGAGGACTATTTTCAGGCAGCACAAAAGATGGGAATCGAGGGAATCGTAGCCAAGAGGCTGGACTCCTGCTACGAGCCGGGCAAGAGAAGCCAGAATTGGATAAAGATCAAAAAAAGCCTCAAGCTGGACCTGGTGATAGGTGGCTACATTCCAGGAAAAGGAGCGCGCGCTCCTTACTTTGGCGGCCTTCTCCTGGGCGCATACAGCCACGGCCTGTTGCAATATGTAGGAAGGGTCGGGTCAGGATTTACGGATAAAGAGTTGGCCGAGATTGCTGCAGCTTTTTCGCCAATGAACCTATCTCCTTTCGCCAATGCGCCGGCAACGACGGAGGCAAGATGGATCGAGCCCCTCATGGTGGTGCAGGTCTCTGTTCTGGAGATAACAACGGGCGGCCACCTTCGCGCACCGGTGTTTTTACGCACCAGGGACGACAAAGAGCCGCAAGAGTGCACAATAGACCAGCTCAATTAATAAAAGCTGTATATTGATCCGAAACAAATATCTGAACGACAAATTAGCACAATTTGTCAATACTTAAAGGCAGATTAGACGAAATTGTCTTATATTCAGAGAGGACATACTGAGCTAATATGAGAATTTTGATAAAAGATTGGTCAGTAATCATGGTTTTATCTTTTATAATGGTCTCATCGAACACAGCAACCGCAGAAAAAGGCGATATCTCTGATTTAAATTCCCTCGTATCATCCTATGAAGATAGCCTGGTCAACTCCAATGATCTGGCTTTCTTGCTGGTCACCCACAATTATAATGCATTCCCAAGAGACGGATATGTAGAGTTGATGCTGTCAGGAAAGATCTACTCGCTTATTCCCAACGGCGAAAAACCTGGTTTATGCGACATAGGGATTTTGAGCTAGGTATTGCGGGCAATCGCTAGCTCATCCCTGCTGGCCCTACCATACCTCAATGGTTCAAGATCGAAACCTGAAAATCCTAAATCCAATATATCCTTGCATGGATTCTTTTTTCAAAAAAACTAACTGAGGGCTGGCGCATTGCCGGGCGCTCATAATCAGCGCCTGCTCTACGCCATCACCTGCTCCTTTAAAATATAGCGAATCAAGTCTTCCGAGAGCTTGGTCTCCCTCTGCAGCTTCTTTACAGTATCTTCAATGCTGTTACCCTCAGCCATGAGGCTCGAGATTCTATCGACGACCTTTCCGCCTATGGCATAATATTCATCAATATCTTTGCGATGGCCCCAAACATCTCCCCGCAAGAGCTGCACACCCTGAATCTCCAGGAATTGTTGGGCGGCCTTGGACATGGTCTCATGGTAGGAGGGCGGAATCTGCACAGCCCGCAGACGCGGACAAGACTGGACCAGGTTCATTACATCCATATTGGAGGCTCTGAAAGCCAGATGAACCAACTGCTCATTCCTGTTTAGATCGGTAATCTCTTTCTTAGAACTTACTACCCTCAGCTTCATGACACATACCAATGCTCTTAAAATATTTATAGATAATGGTAATCATAGTAATCCTTAATTAGATATACTGAGATCAGAAACTGAATTGATAGAATATTTATGCATCGGCGTAAATATGCGGGGATATCTGCCAATTTATGTCAATGATTTGAATATGTTTGTTCGATGCATTGATTTTTATATTTGAAAAGCTAGCTCTTAACCAGTTAGCGGTAATATCGGAAATCAGCCCCGTCTATTTATATCAACCAATCCAGGTCTCACTTTCCAGGTTAAGCTGGTCTGAAACCTGGAATTCGTTTGGAATTGGAATCATTCTAGAAAATTAAATAGGGAATTAAATATAGAATTAAGTCTGGAATTGGTCAGGAAGTCGAGAACTAGTCAAGTACCAGTCTGAAAATCGCTGGCCGGCCTATGCGCCGTCCAGGCGGAAGGATCTCACTGCGGCAGCGCAGTTGGCTAGCATCCTGCCTGCCAGATCCTGGCTGGGCCAGGACCCCAGGCCGCAGTCTGGGCCGGTTGCCCTCAGCCTATCTCCAAACTGCGCATAAGCTCTGTCCAGCCTTTTCCTCATGACCTGGGGCGATTCCAGCTCCAAGATCTCCCTTTCCAGCCGCGCCATATCATCCCAGAGATTGATGCCTAACTGCTCATTCAAGCGGGCGGACAATGAAAGAATATCGGTGCGTGCGATTCCAGCTCGAAGATAGGTGTCCGTCTCCTCCAGGAACTTCTTATCGATCAATTGCAGATAGTCAGGATGTGCTGCCGATTCAATGCCAACGATGCTGATGCCGGAAACGCGAGCACAGGCCTCGGCATAAAGGGGTGAATGCAAATGCACCTCACAGTCCATGCCCCGGCAGGGCGTACTCGCGATCTCCAGGGCCTCAAGGATCTCATCTTCAGAAAAAACTATGTTGGAGTTCAGACCAAGGCTTGGCTCGTCTAGAGATGCTACAGACATCTTTCCCTCCTCCAATGCCCCGCTCAGGAACCTGGCCACGCTCTTCGCCAGGTTATTGAGAATATCCGGATAATGCGTGGCCCCGAAGGCGGAGATATAAAGCTCCACAGGCCCGGTGACGCAGACGCGCACATCCTGGCCCGGCGGCACCACCTGTAGCTCCATGATCCTGGCATGCTCTCTTTTGATCAGGTAAGGGCTTTCCGCCAGGGCCGGATTTTCGATATCATCCATGAACATGCGGATCATATCCCGGAACTGAGGGTAAGTGGGGACCTGGACTCCGGCACGACTCTTTTGCGCCAGAACATCGCGCACTAAATCCAAATACTGATCGCGAGACAGGCTCTTTAGCCTGATCCCTCTGGGCAGGGGAAAGCTGCCGATATCATCGAAGAATATGCCCTCAATCTGCCTTGACATCCCGTTTTCACCTTTATTAAAGAAAGCGCCCCAGGTAATCCTTCAAAGAGGCGTACTGTCCATCTATATTCTCGAATTTCTCCGTCAGCTCGTCCAGACGGGCCATGGCCTGGGGCAGAGGCGGATTTATGCCTGTGGCCTGCACTATCTCCTCCGGGAACTTGGCCGGGTCGGCCGTCTCCAGAGAGACGCATGGGCTGAAATCACCGCATTCTTTCAAATACTTCATGAGACCGGCCCATGCCACGGCTCCGTGAGGCTCCAGCAGGACGCGGTGCCGAGTGTATGCCTCCTTGATGGTCTGGCGGGTTTCTTCATCTGTAATAGAGACGGCATAAAGATCCTTTTGCATGGCAGCCAGGTCCGGCTGCCGGCTTACCTGGCCGGTCTCATCCATCTGACCGCCGTAAAGGCAAAAGAGGCGGGCAAGGTTACTGGGGTGGCCGACGTTCATGGCATTGGAGATGCAGTTTTTGCTGGGCCGGATAGGCTCGTAGATCCCTGTATTCATGAAGCAGGGGAACTCATCATTCTCATTGGTCGCCACCACGAATTTTTGCACGGGAAGTCCCATCTTCAAGGCCAAAAGGCCGCCCATGAGGTCTCCGAAGTTGCCGCTGGGCACCGAGAAGACAATCTTCTCTCCCTTTGGTGCTGCGCGCGAGTGGGCATAGAAGTAATAGACGGCCTGGGGCAGCAGCCTGCCGATATTGATGGAATTGGCTGAGGAGAGATTGAGGGCAGATAAATCGGGATCGACAAATGCCTGCTTGACCAGAGCCTGGCAGTCATCAAATTTGCCTTTTACAGCCAGCGGGAAGACATTTTTTCCCAGGGTGGTCATCTGGCGGCGCTGCCTTTGCGTTACCTCCTTCTCCGGGAATAATACTACCACCAGCACGTTATCCAGACCATAGAAGGCATGAGCCACCGCAGAGCCCGTATCTCCGGAGGTAGCGGTGAGGATGAGTATGCTTCTTCCTTCCTGCTTCAAGAAGTACTGGATCAGCCGGCCCATTGCCCTGGCGGCGAAGTCCTTGAAAGAGCAGGTAGGGCCACGATCCAGCCGCATTACATACTTTTCATCGTATACTCTCTCTACAGGTACTTCGTAGTTGTAGGCGTCTTCCAGCATTGCCCGCAAATCGGAGTCTGAAACTAAATCACCCAAATAGGGCTTGATGACCTCATAGGCTATTTGCGGATAGCTCATCCTGGAAAATTGCCCTATCCGGCTCTTGGGAATTAGGGGAATCTCTTCTGGCAGGTAGAGCCCCTTGTCCGGGGCCTGGCCCTTCAAGAGCGCCGCTCGAAAGTCCACGCGCTCGGGATGGCCGTTGGTGCTGAAGAATTTGATCAGAGACATGGTCATAATAAATAGGGTGGAGCTGATCTTTAAGGCTTTTCATTTGGCCTGAACGCCACAGAGATAGATAGGAACAACTGACCCATGCAAAGACCGAAATCCTTATATTCGATTATTGTCTAAGATTGATTCGTCTAATATCGAAATAAATTAGACTGCACTGCAAACTAAGCAATCCCTTAATTGGGAGGAAACCTTGCTAAGATTCGAAGCAGACTACTTGTTTGAAGATGCCCCAGGCATCGGCACAGGCATGCGACTTACGATGTGGGATCTGCCCCAGGGCCCGCAGCCAGGGCCCCAGTGGCCCAAGAAGAAAAGACCGCAAATCCTTTAAAGCAAATTAGGTCTGGGGGCGGCCTTCGCGGCCCCCGGCCCCCGGCCCAAAGACGATCTCCGAATGACAAATCTATTTTGGCGCTCTATTCCGGCGATTTTCCCATTTTCTTTCAGGCTCCTTTTAACAGGCAAAAGCGGAAGGCGAGATGCCGCTGCAAATGATGCGCCGAGGCATTTTTGCAATTCTGATTTCTTGTCAGCCCTATACCAATAGAAGCGATTTCAGGCAACGGCTAGGGAATATTTAAGTATTAGTTGTCAGGTAAGTTGGTGACAAATGATGGTCGTATTGCCCCTATATAGTGATAAATATAACGAGGAGGAAATGAGATGGCTTTCTACACGTTGGGCCTCACTTTTAATCTTGTGATATTCCTGACAGTTATTGTACTCGCTGTTTGGATATATGGCATATATTTTAACTTCAAGAAATGGGGCCTCGGATCCACCGGCTACCACGACCAGTTGCGCAATAGCTTCTGGCTCTTCCTTGCCACCTGGATTCATGAGGCATTTAAGGACGGATTATGGGTATTTTTGAGGACAGTAGTGCTTGATGTCCTTCTATTGAGGAGGACGCTGGCCAGAAGCCCGGTGCGATGGGTTATGCACATGTCCATGTTCTATGGATTCTTGGCTCTGGCGGCTATGTCGGGTTTTGCTCTATTCCTTGATATTATAGAGCATTTCAACCTGGCAGGCCTGGCCCATGAGGCGGAAATGGTTAAAGAGCTGCTGGCTTTGCCCTTCGACATATTCGGCTACCTGCTCCTCATCGGCGCAACGATTGCCGTATCCAGAAGGATGCTGCTCAAGTTCGTGAGGGATAATACCTCTGCCTATGACGCCTTTTTAATCGGCGCCGTTTTCCTTATTACCATCACCGGATTTTATGCTGAGTGGATGCGCGGCAATTCCTTCCTCATCGGAAATGCCTTTGAATATCCCATCTATGCACCCCACTTCGCACTGATTCACACGGTGCTGGCCATCGGTCTGTTCGCCCTGGTTTTGCCATGGAGCAAGTACATCCACGTCATAGCCACACCCATGACCCTGATAGCCAACAGAGGAGGAGAATAAGAATGGCTAATAACAAAGATTCAAAGCCCTTGATGACGGGCTTTATGTTGTCCACTCAGCTCATGGAGGTAGACGGCTGCAACAGGTGTCAGGAGTGCATGAAGTGGTGCCCGACCTTCGCAGTGAGACCGGACCGGCCCGGCATAACTCCCATGTTTAAAAACGCAAGGTGGAGAGAGCTTCAAGCCAAGAGCCAGAGCCTGCGCGCCAAGATCTTCGGCCCCAAGCCCCTCACCGATGACGAGATGAAGGTCTTCACCGATGACACTTACAGCTGCACCACCTGCGGTGTCTGCGGCACGGTCTGCGAGGCAGGAATCAAGACCGTAGAGCTCTGGGAGGCCATGCGGCCTAACCTGGTAGCGCGCGGCGACGGTCCCGTAGGAAAGCAGTCCTTCTTCCCCAAACTCGTCAAAGCAGATAGGAATCCCTATCAAGGCAAGCAAGAGGATAGGCTTTGCTGGGTTCCGAAAGACATCAAAATACAGGAATCTGGGGATGTAGTATACTTTGCAGGCTGCACTGCGGCCTACCGGCAACAAGCACTGGGCGTCGCCACGGTCAGGATCCTGGACAATCTTGGCGTGCCCTTCGCGATGTTGGGTAAGGATGAGTGGTGCTGTGCTTCAGCAATGGTAAGAACCGGCCAGAGAGAGATCATGGCCGAGCATGCTGTGCATAATGTCGATGCTCTCAAGGATGCAGGAGCCAAGACTGTGCTCTTTGCCTGTGCCGGTTGCATTAGAAATTCTACTGTTGATTGGCCCAAATGGTATGAGGGTTACATCCCTTACAAGAACGTGCCGCTCTCGGTGTTCCTCAGGGATAAGATAAGAAATGGGGAAGTAGAGTACAAGATCCCTCTAAACTACGCGGTTACATATCATGACCCCTGTCACAATGGTCGGCACCTAATGCATGAGATCGGAAAGGATTGGGCCTTCGAAGCCTCTCGTGATTGCATCACATCCATCCCGGGAGTGAAGTTCACAGACATGGTACGCAACAGAGCACTGCAGAGGTGCTGTGGCGCAGGCGGCGGCGTTAAAGCCGGCATTCCCGACCTGGCCTTGGATTGCGCCAAAGCCAGGGTCAAGGACGGAGAAGATATTTCCGCTGATGTCATGGCATCTACCTGTCCGTTCTGCAGAAGGAACATCATGGACGGCAGAAACGACGCCAAGTCCAGCATAAAAGTCCTGGATGTTGTAGAGCTCATGGCTGCATCCATGGGTCTGGATATAACCATACCGGAGAATCCGTACACCAAATTCCAGGAGCAGGATACATTGGTTTGCGGTCCGACAACTTGCAAAATAGAGACCGTCGAGCGCAAGGCGCCCGGCAAGGATCTGGTGGGCGAGGCTCACTAAAGGATGCCCGGAATTCCGGACATTCTTTCTAATATTTTTATTTAACAAGTTATGATAAAATTATAGATTTATGATAGTGTTAGAATTTATAATATTGATTAGAAATTATAATAAAAATTTTAATTATTAATTTAAATGATAGTTTAGACTTGAGCCTATCTCAGGCACTTGCCCGTAAATGCTCTGGGCAGGAGATCGGCGACCGTAGCCGTCAACACATCGCCTTTCCCATTGGCCATGATGACAATAATATCCTCTCCAAACTCTATCAGACTCTGCCGGCATATGCCGCAGGGCGATATAGGCTCGACGGCATTTCCCACCACCGCTATGGCCTCAAATTCGCGCTCTCCGGAGGCGATAGCTTTTGCGATGGCCGCCCTCTCCGCACAGATACCTGCTCCGGAAGAGGCATTCTCAATGTTGCCAGCCGAGTAGATCCGGCCACTACTACTAAGAAGCGCCGCGCCCACCCTAAATTCGGAATAGGGAGCATAGGCCTTTTTCATGGCCTCTTTGGCTTGCTCGATGAGATTATCGTATCCACTTCCTGTGTAGGGACGGGGGCCGCAGCGCAGAGCGCCGATGTACATGCACTCCTGGGGCGGGATGGTGGGCATCACCACGCTCTTCTCGCTGATAGGCACAGGCGCGCCCCTGATGATCACTGCAGGAATGCTTTCGTCTCCTTCTCCCATCACTATCTGCGCAGCAGAGACCAAATTGTCTGCCACCGCCTTGCGAGTGATCTTGAGCTCCCGACCGAAGAGATCCTTTTGGCCTCGCGCGTCCTCTACCGGCTCCAAACCCACACAGGCCAGGGCCACGCCCACACAGCCCAGTCGCAGGGGATGAGTCCGGCTGTCGCCAATGACAACCGCAATCTTTCGGCCTTTTGCCATGCGCTCTCTGATCTCGAATGCCGATTTTTGGGCATCAGCCGGAAAAAGAATAACATGCCCGGGTGGAGCATTGGAGTTATCGATGCCGGCGTTGGGATAAAGAAAGCCCTCCCGCAAGGTCAGCACCACGCCCGGGATGCCTCCTATTATCTCATCCGATTCCTGGAGGATCAGCTCCATCTCTCGCGGATCTTTGCTGTATTTGGTGGCCATGGAAAGAGCGAGAGGGCCGGGAGTGACATCATGCAAAGCCACAACCCTTCCCTCTGCTGTAGCCACAGTGCTCTCCGAAACGACCAGGATGTCGCCATCCTGAAAAGCCAGGTCCGATCTGGCCATGGCCTTTTCCAGGGATGCTGCCATATCATCGCCCGGGCTTATGAGATCCGTCTTTATGCCTAAAACCTGCAATACACTCACCTGAACAAAACTCACCTATAGCGCTCTGGACTTTCTATCAATGTAGTAGCCTCCTCTATCCTCGCGGCCAGGCGAGGGAGCCGGAAGGGCTGGCTACTCAGGTTTCTTGCCAGTCCCGCGATCTGATGGGAGGTGCCGAATATTAAAACCTCTTCCGGCCGGGGATCACAGCGAAGCGCCAGCTTGGGGATGGCTGCATCTCCGCCTCGGGCCAGCATCTCCTGCTTTATTATTATGGCCTCCATGCTGCTAACCCCTCGCACGGCCAGGATGCGAAATGAGCCTTTCTTGCAAAGCGTGCGCAGTCCTCGCTCATCTACCTCTGTCCTGCGAAGGGTCTCAGCCAGATCCTCTCCCTGACCCAGGTAGCCCAGTACCTCCACATCTATCTCTTCGTCTGCTGACGATGCTGGACGGCCCCGGATAGCCTGGGCCATGGCCACTGTATCCCGGCTGGCGGAGATATCATGCGTCCTGACAATATGCGCCCCCAGATAAACAGCTATGGCCGTGGCCGCTAAAGTTCCGCCCAGCCTCTGGAAGGGGTCAGGCTGATTGAGGCGCTCCCCGATGAAAGACTTGCGAGATATAGCCGCAACAACTGGCCGCCCTAAAGCGCGCAGACGCAACATGCCGTCCAAAATGGCCAGATCATGGGCGGGAGTCTTTTCCGGTATCCACTTGCCAATTCCCGGATCAACGGAGATCTTGGCCGGGCATACGCCCGCCTGTACTGCCGCCCTCCCTCTTTCTCCCAGCAAGGCAATTATCTGGCTTAAATGGAGCAGGTCGCCGGCTCTCTGCCGGGAGGCCATGATTATCAAGGAGCCGTCATACTCAGCCACATTAGCAGCCATTTGGGGATCTGATAGGCAGGAGACATCGTTTATGCAGGCGGCACCGCAAGAGAGGGCATCGCCCGCAATGCTGGCCCTTTGCGTATCTATAGAGATGGTGATATCCAGGTTGTCCAGGATATCTTTTAGGGCTGGAAAGAGCCTCTCTCGCTCCACGGCCTCACCTATGCAAGGAGAGCCCGGCGCAGTGGAGACTGCACCCAGATCAATCATATCCGCACCCTGCTCCTGCATGGCTGCTGCTAGAGAGAGAGCCTCATGAGGACCGGCCACTGAACCCTGGTAAAAGGACTCACGGCTTAGATTGATGATGCCCATCAGCCGCACGCTCTGACTGTCTCCCACCGGGACGCGACCCAAAATGCCTTCTATCAATCCCATCACCTCATAAACGGAACATATCATCTACTCCGACAGCCGCAGCAGGATGCCCGTCTTTCTCGCCCTCTCAATGGCATGATCCAGGAGGATTAGCCCCAGTCCGAGGTAGAAAGCGGCCAGAAATGCACCCATTGCCAGATGGTGCGGGCCGGGAATAAATATTGACCTGTAGTATTCCAAAAAGTAGGTCAGGGGCAAAGCTCTGGCCAGGACTTGCAGCACAGGGGGAAGAACCTCTACGGGATAGTAAATTCCACTCACGAGCAGTATCAGACCGCTCAGGCTCCAGGCGGCAACATCCGCCTTCTGACCGAAGGTGAGAATGGATATGCAGACGGTGATGCCGATGACCACGGCCATGGCGAAAACACCTGCCAGAAATATCAGCACAGGCAGAAGGCCTCCCTCCTGGAAATTGAAGCCGAAGAGGTAGCGACTGACTATCGCCAGAATAAAGAAGACTACGCTGCCCCGCAGGATGCCGAAGAGAGAAGCTCCAAAGATCAGATGGTAGCTGTGGACCGGAGCGATGAAGGTGTTCTTGATGCTCTTGGACCACATGTCGAAGAGAAGAACATAGGCAACATCGATCTGGGCCACCTGCAAAATGGTAAGAGCAATGGCGCCCACTAAGAGAAAGGAAACCATTGAGCCCTCTACCTTCAAGAACCGCGTGAGCAGACCAATAGAGAGCAGGCTGATCATGGGCCAGAAGAACAACTCGAATACTGTGAAGATATTTCTCCGGGAGATGATCCAGTTCTTGTAGGCGCTAGCCAGATATTTGTTCAATTCACCTTGCCAGCTCAAGGAAGACATCCTCCAAATCGGGCTCTTTTATGACAATATCCAGGATCCTGGCATCGCAAAAGAGCTTGATAATCCTGTCCAGGCTATCCGCGCTTCTGTCCATTACAATCTCCACCCGACCCATCTTTGCTTTTATGCCTAAAATGCCGGGCAGGCTCTCCAGGGCCGCGATGTCTGCCAGCCCTTCATAAGAAACCACCACCCTTTCCCCCAGCCCAAGATGCTTCTTTAGATTCCGGGGCGTGTCCATTGCCACGATCTGACCCTTGCGCAGAAAGGCAATCCTGTCGCAGAGCATCTCCGCCTCGGGCATGTCGTGGGTGGACAAGACCACGGAGATATTCTGCTCCTGGTGAATTCTCTTTATCAGCATTCTGGTTCTTATGGACATATCAGGATCAAGACCCGTAGTGGGTTCATCTAAGAAGAGCAGACGAGGACTGTTGAGCATGGCCTTGGCAAGAGAAAGACGCTGCTTTAAGCCCGTAGAGAGGTTCTCGAATTTCATATCCCGAAACTCGCCCAGCTCAAAGGCATCGATCTGATCTTCCACCGTCCGGGAAAGAGCGGATCCGTAAAGGCCGTAGAGCATCCCGTAGTGACGCAGATTCTCTTTTACGGTCAGGCTCCAGGGGAAGTTGGGCTTGGCGGTACTGATGTTTACGGCTTTGCGTATCTCTCCTTTGTCGCGGCGCGCATCCATTCCCAGGATGAAGAGACTACCCCGCTCCGGGTAGATAAGAGTGGAGAAGATGGAAATAAGAGTGGTCTTGCCAGAGCCGTTGGGGCCGAGCAGCCCGAAGATCTCTCCCGTCTCGATATCCAGGGATATATTCTCAAGGACTCTGGCAGCAGTGCCAAAGAAGCTCTTATAGCTCTTGCATATTCCCTTAGCTTCGACCGATTTTTCTGTCATTTTTACCGCCGTCTTCTCTTGCGACGAAAGAGAAGCTCCCCTCTTTTCCGTATCAGAAATACTGCCAGGCCCGCTATTGCCAGGCCCCCGAATACCGGCAGCGCCCAATATCCGAGACCCTCGGAGCGGGAGAGGGAGATGGGCAGGGGGACAATTATGCTTTTCTCCTGGCAGCAAATCTCACAGCCCAGTTGGTAATCCTGCAGGGCGGCATTTCCATCTACTCGCACCGTGAAGTCGGATATGGCCACCGATCCGGGAGCCAGGTCTGCCAGCCTTGTATCCGGGCCTTCTGCATAGAAGGGAGGAGCAGCCAGGAGCCTGGCCGAGCAATTATGAAGCACAATTGGCCCATTATTGCTGATCGCCGCCCTCAGGCTTCCACTTCCCCCCGCATAAAGCTCGGACTTGATCCCGGAAATGCGTAAAGGCTCATCATTTCCAGCCACAAATACCTTGATAGTGAGGTTTTGCCTTTCTGCTTCATAAAGGGGAAAGACCACGCCGCTCTTCACGCTCACATCCACCTGCCTCTCATAGTCAACGATGAAAGGAAGGGCATACCAGCCGTTTGCATCCTTCTCTGCAGTCATATTAAACTGCAGCAATGCCTTCGCACCCGCGGGAAGGATCTTGATATGCTGCGGCCCAGTGGTCACCTTTATGGGTCCCACTCCCGCCAGGGCGGCATTGATGTTCAGGGCATCAATGCTTTGCATCTCCGCTTCCATCTCCAGCAACATGTCCTCATTTGAGCCGCTCGCGTTTATGGGGATTAGCTCTTCCAGCTCACC
The DNA here is from genome assembly GCA_016927055.1 of Methanotrichaceae archaeon. Taxonomy (GTDB): domain Archaea; phylum Halobacteriota; class Methanosarcinia; order Methanotrichales; family Methanotrichaceae; genus Methanothrix. The sequence continues at coordinate 20,611 of JAFGNK010000163.1, forward strand.
GAAATTGGCCAGGCTTACTCGCAGGGTACACTCGCCCGGGACAAGAGACGGATTTGCCGCAGAAGCTGCAAGCTCTGGCTGGCCCAGGGACTTATAGTGATCATCTGCAAAAAATATGAGATCTTCTGCCTGTCCCGTTCCGGCAAGAAGAAGCAGAATGATTATGATATTGAGGAGCTTCATCCTCTTTCAGGTTATTTTGCATCCATTAATTAAGCCTATCTACCTGGAAAGAACGGTGCTCAGGAAAAAGGCTACGGCAGCCGTCAGAATTATAGTCGCCCCGGAAGGGACATCCAGCTCATAAGATATCAAGAGCCCTATGGTCACAAAGACAACGCCCAGGAGTATGGAGCCGGCCATGATGGCGGGCAGACCCTTCATGTACCGCCGGCTTATGGCGCCGGGAATGGTCAGAAGGGCTATAACCATGATTATCCCCACGATCTTGATGAGAATGACCACGCTAAAGGCCACCATGGCTAAGAGCAGGAGGCGAAGGCTTTGCACGGGAAGGCCGATGGCCTCTCCGTAAATGGGATCAAAGCTCATGAGGAGAAACTCCTTGTAGAGCAGAAAGACGAGAGCCAGGATGATGGATGTGAGCGCCAAAATGAGCAGCACATCGCTTCTGGTCACGGCTAAAATATTTCCGAAAAGGTAGCCGTAAAGGTCTCTGGCATAACCCTGGGAGAGAGTAAGAAGCATGATTCCTAAAGCCATGCCTGTGGCCATGAAGACGCCAATGGCTGTGTCCTCGGATACGCGGGCCCGGGAGCTGACCATGCCTATGCCGAGAGCAGTTAAAACGGCCGATCCGATTCCGAAGGCCAGCGGATCGTAGCCCAGGAAGTAACCAAGGCCAATTCCCCCAAAGGCAGCATGAGCAATGCCATCGCTGATAAATACTATTTTATTTAATATTACATATATTCCAATTATGCCGCAGAGCACCGAGGCGGCCAGGCCCGCAGCCAGGGCATTTCTCATGAATTCGTACTGGAAAAAATCTAAATCAATCATGTTTCCTCAAAACCCGATGGGGCGTGCCGTGCGCTATCATTTCCACCGGGCAGCCGTAGGCCTTCTCGATGTCCTCATTGCTCAGTTCCTTGGAGCCGTGATAATAAAGCCGCTGGTTTAAGCAGGCGATCTTGCTCACATAAGTAGAGATGGCAGTGACATCATGGGAGACCAGCACAATGGCGATGCCCAGATCTCTATTCAGGTGGCAGAGAAGTTCATAAAAATCCGTCTGCTGAGCGGAATCAACGCCCGCCGTGGGCTCATCCAGGAGGAGCAGCTCGGGATCGGAGACCAACGAGCGGGCCACAAAGACTCTCTGCTGCTCTCCACCAGAGAGAGCACCAATCTCTCGCATGGCTCGATTCTCCATTCCCACAGCCTGCAGCGCCTCAAGGGCAGCCTTGCGATCCTGGAGACCGTAGCGGTGCAAGAGCCCTGTGCGGCTGTATCTTCCCATGAGCACCACATCCAGGACCTTGACTGGAAAGCTCTGGTCGAAGACGGTCTTTTGGGGCACGTAGCCCATCCGGCTCCGGGCAGCTGCCGGCTTTTTCCCGAAGATGGTAATGCTGCCCCGATCGGGCTTGATCAGGCCCAGCATTGCTTTGAGCAGGGTGGATTTGCCGCCGCCGTTGGGGCCGATAAGACCCAGGAAGTCACCTGCCAGAAGCTCCAGGTTTATGTCCTCAAGGACGGCATGCTCTCTCCTGTAGACCCAAAGGTCTCTAATGGATACAATCTTGTCCGTCATTTTTAGCTCTGGGCAATCTCCCGGCTCGCATATCTCATATTATCCAGATAATTTCCCGCCAGTGGATCAAGGGCTACGATGCGGGCATTCATCTCCCGACCGATTACCTCCGCAGACTTGGGATTGAACTGCGGCTCTACAAAGACAGCAGTTATATTATTCTTTCGGGCCAGCTCTATCACCTCACCCAGGTACCTGGGTCCAGGCTCCTTCTCGCCTTCCATGAGCGGCACCTGGCGGAGATCATAGTCCCGGGCAAAGTAGGTCCAGGCAGGATGCTGCACTATGAAGATCTTGGCTCTCTTGCCGGCAAAGGTCTGGCCCAGTTCTTCGTCCAGAGCTTTAAGCTTGCCTAAATAATCATCCCGGTTCTTGATATAATAATCCTTATTTTGCGGGTCGATCTCGATCAGTCCCGAGCAGATGTTTTCCACCTGGATCGCAGCATTTCGCAGGGAAAGCCAGATGTGCGGATCTATCTCATCCTCGCTCTCTTGCAGCAAAGAGATACCCTGAGAAGAGTCTACTACTACCATTCTCTTATTGGCTCCCAGCAGCTTGTCCATCCAGAACTCAAGACCCGCCCCGTTCATGACATATAGATCGGCTTTGGCCATATCCACCATCAGAGAAGGCGTGGGCTCGAAGGTATGGGGCTCGGCTCCCGGCGGAACTATCACAGTAACCACGACCTTTTCGCCGCCCACTGCCCTTACGAACTCGCCCAAAGGAGCGATGGTCACGGCCACGCTGATCTTGTCGGAAGCATTGCCGGAAGGGGCAGCGGAAACTGCGCCGGAAGGAGCGGCAGGAGAGGACTCATCCTGCGAGATGCAGCCCGACAAAATGGTCACTGCCAGCAGCAAAACCAATATTGATATGCTTTTATTAATGTTGCCAATCATACTACATCACCATTTTTGATTTTCTGTGTATTTAGATTCTTGCCGATGTACTTGGAGCGCGTTTTGCCGCCCTCCCGCCAGTAGCCATACCAGTAGGGACCATGTGGACAGCCTTTGCAGTTCTTGCCGCAGGAGACGCGCTCTAAGCGATAGGTTACGGGGCCGAATCTCTCAACCTTCAAGATTTCGCAACCTTTTCCAGGCTCCTCAGGATCAACGGATTGGCTCTTTTCAGCTATCAATTGCTCAATTAGACATTTGACTTCGCTGAGAACAGAGGCGTTCTGGCTTTTCAGCTCTCTGACCAGAGATTCAGGAATCAACCCGGCCTCTTATGTAACCGTGCAAAATAAACTTGTTGATCAGTTACATAAGAATAAGGAAGGCAATTGCGACGCAGGCAACATAATCTCATAGCGCCGAGGGAAGAGTTAACATAATTCCAGGGAAGTCTATTGATTACAGGAGATGCATCCCAGTTGGCGAGAAGAGGAAGACCCACAAAAAAGCAAAATGCAGGAGGCTTGAATGGACAGCCCAATGGACAATCTGATGGACAGTCGAATGGACAGTTGAACGGACAGAACAAGCTTTCCCCTCCAGGCGAAGAGCACCTGGACATCTCTGCTCTGGAGACCTGGCTGTGGGATGCGGCCTGTGCCATTCGGGGGGCGACGGATGCCCCCAAGTTCAAGGACTTCATTCTGCCCCTGGTCTTCTTCAAGCGGCTCTCGGATATATTTGACGACGAGTTTGCCGCCCATGTCAAGGAGTACGGGGACGAGGAGCTGGCCAGGAGCATCATCGAGGCAGATCTGGCTCACGCTCTGAAGACCGGCAGCACGCCCATCATTCGCTTTTACGTCCCCCGGGATTACAACTGGAAGGCGGTCAGGAACCACGGGGCAGACGGCCGCATGGGCGAGTTTCTCACCGGAGCCCTGCGGGAAGTCTCCCGGCTCAACCCCGATCTGCAGGGCGTGCTGGACATCAAGGACTACAATGAGCGGCAGAGCGGCCAGCGCACATTGGACGACGACCGGCTGGCCTCTCTGGTTGAGATCTTGAGCCGCCACCGACTGGGCCTGAAGAACACCGAGCCCGATATCCTGGGCCGGGCTTATGAGTATCTGCTGAGAAAGTTTGCAGAAGGCCAGGGCCAGTCGGCAGGGGAGTTTTACACTCCCAAGGAGGTGGGCGATCTTATCGCTGAGCTTATCGACCCCGCTCCCTTCACCACCATTTATGATCCGGCCTGCGGCTCAGGGGGCCTGCTCATCAAGGCCCGGCTGCTCTATGAGCGGCGCCACCCCGAGGAGAAAAGCAAATCCCCCCGGCTCTGGGGGCAGGAGCTGAACCCCGTGACCTTCGCCATGGCCAAGATGAACATGTTTTTGCACGACTACACCGACTCGAGCTTTGCTATTGGCGACACCTTCCGCCGCCCAGGCTTTGGGCCGGAGGGCTCGCTCTTCCAGTTCGACTACGTGGTCGCCAATCCCATGTGGAACCAGGACAACTACGATGAGGCGTTTTACGATAACGATTCTTACAATCGCTTCAACTTCGGCATCCCACCCAAATCCTCAGCGGACTGGGGATGGGTTCAGCACATGTTCGCCTCACTGAAGGAAGGAGGAAGGGCGGCGGTGGTGCTGGATACGGGCGCGGTCTCCCGGGGCTCGGGCTCACGATCGGCCAACAAGGAAAAAGGCATCCGCCAGGCATTTGTGGAGGCGGACGCCGTGGAGGGAGTGGTGCTGCTGCCGGATAACCTCTTCTACAACACCACGGCTCCGGGAATCATCCTGCTGCTGCGAAAGGGCAAGCCGGAGGAGAGGAAGGGGCAGATCCTGCTGGTCAATGCCACCAACTACTTCGTCAAGGAGAAGCCCAAGAACGCTCTGACTGAAGAAGGAATCAAGGCAGTGACGGATGCCTATCGCAAGTGGGAGACGCAAGAGAAGCTCTGCCGGGTGATCACCCTGGAGGAGGCCAGAGAGGCGGACTTCAACCTCAGCCCCTCTCAGTTCGTGGAGGTCAACGAGCGGGAGAAGCACCGGCCCATGGCAGAGATACTGCGAGACCTGGAGGCGGCGAGAGTGGAGAGGGAGCGAGCGGATGAGGAGCTGGACAAGGTGCTAAGAAAATTAGAGCTAAAACAATGAGAGAATCAACAAATATCAGTCAACCCCCACCGAGCTGGAATGAGAAAAGATTGAATGAAATAGCGATTCTAATCAATGGAAAGGCTTTTAAAGAATCTGAATGGGCGAATAAAGGATTACCGATTGTGCGAATCCAGAATCTAAAGGACGAGTCGGCACCATTCAATTATTATCAAGGTGAAACCAATAATCAATTCTTGATAGATAATGGCGAGCTACTTTTTTCATGGTCTGGAAGCAAAGGAACATCTTTCGGGCCGCATTTCTGGTGGGGCGAAAGTGCCGTTCTCAATCAACATATTTTCAAGGTTTTGATAAAGCCAGAAATTGAAGTAGATAAATTCTTTCTATATTATTATCTTCTAAAAATTACTACAAATATAGAAGATTTAACTTATGGATTGGCTGCTCTTGTCCACGTTCGCAAAAAGGATCTTGAGAATGTCTCTCTTTATCTTCCACCCCTCCCCGAACAGCGCGCCATCGCCCGTGCCCTGCGTGCGGTCCAGGGCGCGCGGGAGGCCCGGCTGCGGGAGGCAGCTCTGGAGCGGGAGCGCAAGGCGGCGCTTATGGAGCACCTCTTTACGCACGGCACCAGGGGCGAGGCGACGAAGATGACGGAGATCGGGGAGATGCCGGAGAGCTGGAAGGTTGTTCAGTTGGACTCCTTGCTGATCAATGGCTTAAGAAACGGATTATATAAATCCACAGAATTTTTTAATAAAGGATTTGCCAAGATAATCGAACTTTCAAATTTATATAATAGTGATCGGATTCTAAAAGTCGATAGCACTATGAGATCCATTGAAGTCACTAGAGAAGAAATCGATAGATATTCGTTAAATAATGGCGATTTAATTATAAATAGAGTATCAAAAAGGCAAGAAGGAGTCGCTCAAGCTCGTTTGTTGTGTTTATCTAAGGATATTCGCAATCCTATTTTATATGAATCGAACATGTTCAGGGCTAGTTTAAATGATAGGTTAATTAATCCTAACCTTAACTTCGCGCATCTAGGGAATAAAAAACGCTTTTAGGGTAGCTTTACGGCTTTCAATCATTATTTAGGCGAAAGTTTTAT
>JAFGNK010000020.1 GCA_016927055.1 Methanotrichaceae archaeon
CGGCGGCTGGGCAGAAGCCTGGGCATAAACAACATACCTGCCAAGATATGCACATATTCCTGCGCTTACTGCCAGGTGGGCAGGACCATGCAGATGGAGGTTCAGCGCCGTTCCTACTACCCGCCCCAGGAGATATACGAGGAGGTGAAAGATAAGGTGGACAGATCCAAAAGCCAGGGTCTGGCCATCGATTACCTCACCTATGTGCCGGACGGAGAGCCTACCTTAGACATAAATCTGGGCCAGGAGATCGATATGCTAAAGCCCCTGGGCATCAAGATCGCAGTGATTAGCAACGCCTCCTTGATCTGGGATGAAAAGGTGAGAGAAGAACTCTTAAAGGCTGATTGGGTCTCGGTCAAGGTGGATGCCCTGGATGAACGTATCTGGAGGCGAATGGACAGACCTCATCGAGAGCTAGGGCACCAGGCAATTTTGCAGGGCATCCTCGACTTCGCGAAGGATTTTAAAGGCAGGCTTGTCACAGAAAGCATGCTGCTGGCAGGCATAAACGATGATGAGATCTCTTTGCAGGCCATAGCAGAATTCCTGGAGAAGGTCGATCCAGCCATTGCCTATATCTCTGTGCCCACCCGGCCGCCCGCAGAAAAATGGGCGACACTGCCCTCGGAGGAAAGCATTAACCGCGCCTTCCAGATATTCAGCACAAAGGTAAAGGATGTGGAGCTACTCGTGGGATATGAAGGAGATAGCTTCGATTTCACAGGCGATGTGGAGCAGGGCCTTCTGGCAATTGCCGCCGTTCATCCCATGAGAGAAGCGGCGGTCAGAAAATACTTGCAAAAGGCCCGGGAGAGCTGGCAGATTGTGGAAAAGCTGATCGATCAGGGACAGCTCGTCAAGACCGAATATCAGGGCAACAGTTTCTATCTGAGACGACCTGAGATTTCCATAGAATAGATTATCGACTACGGTTATTACCACTAATTAGATAATCTGATATATTCAGCAGACCAATATAACTGTTCGGTGTTGCAATATGAAGCCAATTCTTTTCGCTTTATTGTTAGGTTTGATGCTCCTGTCCACCGGCTGCATTCAGCCTGAAGAAGCCCCGGTCGTGGAGGAGAAAACAGCCACCGAGGAGTGGAATGCTGATGGAATAATAGGAGAGAGCGAATACTCTCGCAGCATGGTCCTGCAGGCCCCGGCCAGGCAGGGCTACAGCGGAGGCGGGATGGAGATCTCCTGGAAGAACGATCAGGAATACCTTTACCTGGGCCTGAACAGCAGCATGGAAGGCTGGCTGGCCATCGGCTTTGAGCCCCTGGAATGGATGAAGAACGCCGACATAATACTGGCCTATGTACAAGGAGGCAAAGCGACAGTACTGGATGAGTATTGCACAGGCAACTACGGTCCGCATATCGAGGATACCATGCTGGGAGGCACAAACGACATCACCGAATTTGGCGGTAGCAAAGGAGACGGTCGCACTATCATCGAGCTGAAGAGAAAGCTGGACACAGGTGACAAATTCGATAAGGCTTTCTCGCCCGGCCAGATGATCTCCATAATCTGGGCTCTGTCCAATAACCCCGAGATCAGCTTCAAACACAATGTGGCCTTTGGCGAGGGCATCATGACCTTGACCACAGAAAAGACGACGACTTCCCCGGCTACAGCTGGAGCGGCAACCCTAACCTGGCGCGAAAAAGAGGGAATACTCTTCATCTGGGAGGAAGAAAAAGCTGCCCGCGACCTGTACATGTCCATTTATGACAAGAACAACCTCACCATCTTCATGAATCTGGTGAGATCGGAGCAGAGCCACATGGACCAGGCCAAAACCATCATAGACAAATACGGGCTTGCTATTCCAGGAAATGATGAGCAGGGAGTGTTCCAGAACCAGACTTTGCAGGAGATTCATGACGGGCTCCTGGCAGAAGGGCTGCAATCTGATCAGGATGCTCTGAGAGTGGCGGCCACCTTCGAGGAGATAAGCATCATGGACCTGGAGAAAGAGTTGGATGCAACGAATACAGAGGATATCAGGGTTGTATATCAGGGACTGCTGGCTGGCTCCAAAAAGCACCTGCGCTCATACGTCACCGATTTGCAGGGGCAGGGAATACTATACTCACCCAGGTACCTGAGCAAGAGCGAGTTTGAAGAGATTATGAAGACAAACTGAGGTCGCAATCCAAAAACGTGATGGACCTTCCCCACAATTTTTTTCCCTTTGTTTAGGTCTTCAGCATTCTTTGTCCGTCTATTTGGTTTTTTTATGCCGACCTGCTTCCCTGAGCGGTCCCAGACCAGACCTGGCTTTGTGAATCAAAAGCATTGAAGCTGCCGGAGAGGAAATCTTTGCTTATTGTCAGGGTGCACCGATAGAGCATCAGATCCTCTGTATTGACCAGATCCAAATAGAGAACATCTTTAACTGCCTGCCCGCTGGCGGAGATAGGAACGGTGTAGCCGGCCAAAGATAGGGTGCCACGCCCAAATACAGCATCCCGGTTCTGGACCAGCAACAGATCGACTTTTCCAGGCGTGCCGCCCATCAAATCAAGATTCCAGATGCCCCGCAAGTCTTCCTGGGATGCTACAAAGGGACCCAGATACTGCCGACCGCTGATTGCATTCAGATACTCCGTCGTATGCTCCGGGTCAAGCGGACGCATCAAGGTATCTATGCTTAGAGGATCCTTATTGGGATCGATATAGACTATTTGAGTATCCGGGCTGCTCGTCCTTCTCATTTCACCAGGCATAGTGAAGATGTCACTTGCCAATGGATCATACTGTGATTGGGCCTGCAAACTCAGGCACATGACTATAGCCGCCCAGGCGATCAGCATCTTTGCAAACATTTAATCAAAACCCCCAATCTCTTATTTTCCCATGGGCATAAAAAATGGCCCTTCATATGAGACATACAGAGCACCTATATGAGGGCCAAAGGCAGTTTTAAAGCTGTTTTTCCAGGGCACCCCACATCTCGGATATGGCCTGTGCAACCGGCCCGCCAATTTCCACCACAGCCTTGCCCAATACTATGGCCTCAACCACAGAAGAATGGAAGGGCAACCTTCCCACGACCATAACGGCTCGCTCCTGACAGAGGGCTTCGATGCGCCGGGATGCTGCAGGGTTGAGGTCGTATTTGTTTATGCAGACTACAGTATTGATGCCGAAGTGACTGGCCACATCCAGGATCCTCTCCAGGTCGTGCTCGCCGCTAAGGGTGGGCTCGGTCACCACCAGGGCCTGATCGACTCCGGTAAGAGAGGCTATCACCGGGCAGCCGATGCCGGGAGAGCCATCGATAAGGACCATATCAAGAGCGCGGGATGCGGCCAGATCGCGAGCCATTTCCCTCACCATGGCTACCAATTTTCCTGATGCCTCCTCGCCCGGGAACAGCTCGGCATGGACCATTGGGCCGAATCTGGTTTCGGATAGGTAGGCATAACCGGCCAGGCATTCTCTCATCTCCACAGCCTCAGCCGGACAGACCAGTTTGCAGACACCGCAGCCCTCACAGAGAGCCGGACTAACCTGAAAGTCGGCTATAGCCCCAAAGCGGCAGGCATCCTGGCACGAGCCGCACTGGGTGCATTTCTCGCTATCGATAAACGCCCTCTTAATACCGAAAAACTCGCGACGCTCCATAACTTTTGGCTGGAGGATGAGGTGCAGATCGGGAGCATCCACGTCGCAATCGGCATAGACGGCTCGCCCACAAGCTAAAGCTGCCAGAGAGGCGACTATTGAGGTCTTGCCCGTCCCGCCTTTGCCGCTCACTATGGCAATCTGCTTCATGATATCATCTCCTCAATTTCCCGAACCATGCCGGCAAATTTGGCCTTCCATTCCGGCATCTTCTCAGAAAATAGCTCCCCTCTGGAGTAAAGCTCTGCAATCTTCCGATCAAAGGGAATCTCCATAAGCAGGGGTATGTTTCTCTTCTCCAGGTACTCATAGACCTTTCTGTCCCCCATGCCGCTCTTATTAACCAGGACCGCCCGGGGAACCTTCATCTTCTCCAGTACCTTCAGGGCGATGTCCAGATCGTAGAGGCCGAAGGGGGTGGGCTCAGTGACCAGAAGGCAAAAGTCGGTACCGCGCACCGCCTCCACCATGGAGCAGGAGGTCCCAGGCGGACAGTCCACAATTACCATCTCACCCTCGGCCCGATCTTTTACAGCCTTGATAAGAGGAGTGGTACGCGCCTCACCTAAAGTCAACTCCCCCCAGATTATCTCTACGCCATCGGATCGAGCCAGAAATATCTCTCCCACGGAGCGGGAGGTTTCGCTGACAGCCTTCTCCGGGCATATTATTGTGCATGCACCGCAGCCATGACAGAGTTCTGGAAAGAGCAAAACGGTCTCAGGAAGCACGGCCAAAGCATGATAGGCGCAAACATCAGCACATTTGCCGCAATGCGTGCACTTCGCCTCATCAATGACCGGCACAGTAACGTGACATTCTTTCCTCTCTAAAAGAGTCCTTTCAGGAAAGAAAAGGTAGGAATTGGGCTCCTCGACATCACAGTCGGCGATTTTTATCCGGCTTAATCCGGGGGAGGCCAGGGAAGTGGCCATGCTCGTGGCCACCAGGGTCTTGCCCGTGCCACCCTTACCACTAGCTATGGAGATTTTCAATTCATTAACTCCTGAAAATGGCCGGGCTGGTGATCCGGCTCAATATTTCATTTCTGGTTATTGCACGTAATAATAAATAAAGCTGCAGATCATACCCCTGATCGCAGCTTTTCAATTCTCTCCTTAACGGCAAGAAGGTCTTCTTCCAGTCTCCGGGCTACATCCTCCAGGTAGATCTTCTCATCGGCTGGCGCGAGCTGGCTAAAGGGGCCATAATCAGCTCCCATAAAATAACCTGCACCCATAAACGCCTGCCTGGCAGCATAACCTCTGCCCAGCCGCATTCCTCTGCCAAAGCACCCATAACGGGGTGCTCTATTTGCCCCAGCATTCATCCACCAGGGCCCCGTACAGTCTCCCCAAGGCATTATTTCACCTCATTAGTAACTTATGAGACGATATACTTAAATATTTCCGTAGGGCAAGTTAGAAATACGACCTTTGCAAAAAGGGACTACCATGTGTCCCTGTCGAGGAAGAAGAAGGGGAAGACGCTGGATATCAGAGTTTCCAACCGTACTATGCTTTATGCCGGAAGGCTGCCCCAAAATTGAGGCCATATCCATACCACTAGAGGAGCTTGAGGCCGTGCGATTGGTAGACCTGCTGGACCTGGACCAGGAGGAAGCGGCATTTTATATGGGCATCTCCAGAAAAGCCTTCTGGAACGATCTGATGAATGCCAGAAAAAAGATTGCCTCGGCCCTGGTCTACGGGATGGGGCTTAGGATCGAAGGAGGCAGCTTTGTTCTGCGAGGTACAGAAGGCTCAGAAGACATCGTAGGACAGACACGTCAGCGTGATATGGAGCTGATGGAAAGGGAACGGGCACTTTTGCAATCAAGAGTAGAGCACCTTGACACCAGGATTGCTTCTCTGAAGGGCTCGAATAAGATCAGTTTAGATAAACGTGATACTGAGTAGTTTATCACTAATTATTATATAGATTGCGCCCTAAATCATAAGAAGAGGTATAAAAAGATGAGATCATTACTGTATATTCTGGCCACCGTTTTCGCAACCATGCTGACGATCTCCGGCGCTGGATTGGACCCTTCCGGGAAGGCTCCAATTTATCTGGGCATGAATTACTACCCAGAGCCAGTAAAGCTGGGTGGATCTGCCTATGCCTTGCCGGAGCAAGCAACTGAGTTGAGATCATTAATCTGGCCATCCAGTCCCGGCTTTAACTTCACTCCCAACCCAGGCTATGCTCTGTCCATGGATTCCCTGAATATCAGTGAATATCATGTGCCTACGATCGTTGATTTCCTGAAAGAGGATTTCAAACCGGAGGGCATCAACTATAGCTATCATGTTCCAACCCTGGGAGATTTCGCCAGCCCAGATTGGAGCCCGACAACAGATATACAATTCTATCATGTTCCTGCGATCACAAATTTTCTAAAAAATAACTGGCAACCGCCCCAACCGGAATTCGACCACTATCCGACATGGATTTACCAATATCTCCGAGGATGATTTAAATATTTGCGAATTAGTAGCAAAGATTAAATATATGATCCCATAAGCTCCTTTTTCTGTTGAGAACAAATGGTGTTGACATGAGTGCGCCCCAATCAAGTGAAGCCGACGAAAAGAGCTGCAATGGCCTTTGCAGCTCCTGCGCCGACAAAGCAAGCTGTGATGATCCAAGAGCAAAGGAGAAAGAGACAGTCGACCGCATGACCCAAATCACGCACAAGATCGTGGTGGGCAGCGGAAAAGGCGGCGTGGGCAAGAGCACCGTCACCGTCAATCTGGCTGCCGCCCTGCAAAGCAGAGGCTACAAAGTTGGCATCCTGGATGCGGATATCACCGGCCCAAATATCCCCAAGCTCCTGGGAATAGAGGACCAGAAACTGATGGCTGGCCCAGAGGGACTGGAGCCGGCTGATGCCTCGGGGATCAAAGCCATCTCCATCGCTCTGCTCTTGAAGAACAAGGACTCTCCTGTTGTCTGGCGCGGCCCCATGAAGATGACCGCCTTGAAGCAGTTCGTATCCGATGTCAACTGGGGGGACCTTGACTTCCTGCTGGTAGATCTTCCCCCCGGAACCAGTGACGAGCCCATCAGTGCCACTCAACTGATCTCCGGCCTGGATGGGGCCATCATTGTTACCACTCCACAGGAGGTGGCCTTGCTGGATTCCCGCAAGGCGGTAAACATGTTCAAAATGATGAATGTGCCCATGCTGGGGATCATCGAGAACATGAGCGGACTTGTCTGCCCCCACTGCGGCAAGAGTATAGAGGTTTTCAAAACGGGTGGCGGAGAGAATGCCGCAAGAGAACTGGATGTGCCATTCCTAGGTGCCATACCTCTGGACGCGGAGATCGGCAAACTGGGTGACATGGGCAAGACCTTCACCAAGAACGAGACGCCAGCAGCAAAGGCATTCGAAAAGGTTGTGGACGCCATTCTGGTCCGGCTTAAGGAGTAGCTACGGTCCATTGCCGGGCCAAAATCTTTAAATAATTATTCGTATAAGCTCTTAAATAAGCCTCATGTGGGCTGATGATATAGCCAGACACGTATAGGCTGCGATGCCGGCACAAATGTTCACTAATCGAGATTCACCTCCCCTCGATAAAATGTGTCGGCCCACCCTCCTTTATCTATTCCTCTGACTCAAATGATTCATTTGCCCTGAGTCCTTCCATCAGGCTCCACTCACCCTATTGGCCAAAATGCCTGCAAGCGACTATATATCTTGAGCACGGGAGACCATCTGCAATTTGTACCTGGCTGGCAAAAGCCGGTGTTATTCATGAATGTCGATATCGTATCTCCGGGAACATACACCTACGGCTCCCTGGTCCTGGGAGGGGTGCTGAAGGAAAAGGGACATGCAGTAAAAATTACCAGGAAGCTGGAGTCCCAAGGAGATGTGACCCTGCTCAGTCTCTTCTCCACTCTGCAGCTCCTGGACCCAAAAATCAGAGATTTTGTAGCCGCAAGGGAGAACGTCTATGTGGGCGGGCCGGTGGGCCTATGCCCGGAGATGGTCTTGGGAGAGCTGGATGCCAGGGCAGTAGTCACCGGCGAAGGCGAAGATATTGTGGCCAGGCTGGTGGAAAGTGGTCCGGTGGGGGTGCCGGGCGTGGCCTTTCGGCAGAATGGGAGAATTGAAAAGTCTCACCCTCAGCCGACCAAATCCCTGGACCATGCCCTTCCATTGATACCGGATGACCTTTGCCAGCAAAACGTACGCGGCGCCAATGTTTACATCGAAACGCACCGGGGGTGTCTGGGAAGCTGCTCTTTTTGCCAGGTGCCTCGCTTCTTCGGCCGCACCATTCGCAGCCGCAGCATAGAAAATATTGTCGCAGAGGTTGAAGAGATGAAACGGTGCGGCATTAGCCGGGTGGCCATAAGCGGCGGCACGGGCTCGCTATTCGGTTATCGCAATAAAGTGAACAAAGAGGCATTTGTGCAGATGCTGCGCTCTCTTTCTGCAATCCTGGGCAAGAGGAACCTCTCCGTGCCGGATATGAGAGTAGACCTGGTGGACGAGACCATCCTGAAAGCTGTGCGTGACTACACCATCGGCTGGGTCTTCTTCGGACTGGAGAGCGGAAGCGATGTCATCCTCAAGGCTATGAGAAAGGGAGTCACCGTTGAGGATAATCACAGGGCAATAAGACTTGCCAAGAGCCTGGGGGTCAGGGTAGGAGGCAGCTTCATCGTGGGCTATCCCGGTGAGAGCAGAGAGGACTTTGAGGAGACCATGGGCTTCGCAGAAGAAGCAATGCTCGACGATGTCTTTGTAAGCATCGCCGAACCCATACCAGGCACACCACTGGCCAGCCAGATCCTCAATCAGCCCCAAGAAGAGCTGTCCCTATTTCAGGAGCATAAGGGCGAATATCAAGCTCTGAAGCTCTCCGAGGCAGAGGCTCGATGCTTCGAGCTGATGCTTCATGGAGAGAGCTGCAAGCCGATACCAAGAGCACTGACGAACGATCTCTACAACACCTATCTCACAGAGGCCAGGGGCCAGGGCCAGGACATTAAAAAGGTTATGACGCTCTTGGGGAAGTACCGAGAGTATCTACCCTAGAATCGTTTTTTGCTTTTAGCTTTTGCCACAGATCTCACAAATAGTCTTTTTCGCCCAGGTGGGCAGTGGTTCATTCTCATCCTCGCAGGGGACCTGAATGCCGTGGATGCTTCTACATGCATTTATGCTTAAAATCAGAGAAATGCTACTAAAAAAAGGAAAAAAAGCGTAGGTCAGAAGACCTACACAGCGGGCATGACCAAAGATCTCTCGCCTGCAGCGCGGAACTCGCGTGCACCGCCCTTGCCGAAGCAATCGCGGATGTTGCCCCAATCGAAGACAAGATGGGGGTTGGCGAAGGTGACCTTGATCAGGGGGTTCACAGCGAAAGCATCCACGCGGCCTGCGTGAGCAGCGCTGGTGATGCCTGCGTACTCGCCCTGGTGGCCTACGTTCATGGCGTAGTTGGGGTAGTTGGCGCCTCTCAGCTCGAGAGGTGCTCCCTCGTCGGACTGGTAGGAGAATACGTTGGTTGGACCGCACTGATCCTGCAGGTCGTAGCCGAAGAAGCCCAGGCGTCCCCAGCCTTCCTTGTGCAGGAGCATAGAGAGGTACCAGCCAGCCAGGCCTACCTGGCTGTTTCCGGTAGCGATAGCGGATGTGATACCGGATGCAGCGGCCAGAACGGCAGCCCTCTGGGATCCACCGAAGTGATCCTCGAGCAGTGTCGGGAACTCCTCGTACTGTTCCATGCCGTAGGCGTTGACCTCAGTGGCCAGCTCCTTGGCGGTCTCGAGCAACGCGGGTGCCTTGGCCCATCCTCCAAACTTGTCGGTGGCATAGTCCACGCCGTAGTAGGAGAAGTCATCCAGCACATCGTTGGTGTAGGCTGCAGTGGCGTACTGGGTGAATCCGACACCGCCGGACATGTAGCTTCCCAGCCAGATCTGATCGTACATCATGGAGCCTGCGGCGACCACGTTCAGAGACACATAGACCGGATCATCGGGCTTGATCCTGGAGGTCTGGACCATATCGGCCATGAAGCCGAAGGACAGTCCGCCGGGATTGTTGGGTCCGCGAGCGCGCCTTGCGGGCAGCATCTCAGACATCTGCAGAACGGCAGCGTGCTTGGCAGCATAGGCCAGATCAGCCACAGCGGCCTCACCGGCGCACATGTTATAGGCATCGATGAAGGTCATACACAGCTGCATGGCGCTCCACCTGGAGGTGGTGCCGCCGTCGCAGGACCTGACAACGACGGTTGGGATGTGGATGGCCTGCCAGCTTGTCTTGCCGATAGCGGCCTTAAGGGCCTCTGCCTGCTCAGCCGGGAACAGCTTGTTGATGTCGATCTTGTACTGATCATCGATCTCGTCTGCCAGGGCATCGTCGCCGGTGAAGACGCGAACGTTGCAGTCATCTACAAGGCCGGGGTGAGTCTCAACCATGTGCTCCTGAACCACGGCTGCGCCGGGCATGGCGTGGTTGAGGATCTCGAGATAGTTGTTGATGGTCTCGGGTGTGACTTCCTTGCCGAGCCTCTTCTGCAACACCTCATGGGCCATATCCAGGCCGACCACGATGGTCCTCCTGATATCGTCCCAGAACTGCTGCATGGCGGGATTGTTGACGAAGTGCAGATCGTCGCCCTCTACTACATACTCAGTGGAAGATAGCTTGTAGGGTACGAGCTGCCTCTGTCCCATGGGGATGCCGCCGGCGTGCACGTAGGGGTTGTAGCCGGTCATGCCGCGCTTGCCCTCGAGCTTCTTGGCATACTCCATGAACTCCCTCTTACGGGCGTTCTGTTCCGGGCCAAGTCTCTTGTACTCTACCTTCTGGCCTGCGAGGTCGAAATCCTTTCCGAACTTCTTGTTAAGAGCCTTAATGAATAGTTTCTTGGTGTGTTTAACTGCCATTTAGATCACCCCATTTACTCCGGCCTGAATCCCCATTTGCTGCGCAGCTCCCACATATGGTGCAGAGCTTCGACTGCCTCATCATACTTCCTGGCACCGACCTTTCCGCACATGGGAATGCCGTCCGCCCTGAAGATAGTGGTTCTCTTCTTGGCCTCGGCCTCAGTCATGGGCTTGCCCAGGTTGATCTTCTTATCCAATGGAATTCCGACCTGATCCTTGGTTGCATAAACGTTTCCGTCGGCTCCGAACTCGGTCCTTGCCAGCATATCGAACTGCATGCCGTTCTCTTCCAGCCTCAGGGAGTGGCCGTGCACAGTGCAGCCTCTCATGGAACAGAGGGCGACATCGGTCATCTCGCTATCGTACTGGGCCTTGGTGTAAGCCTCGATATCCCTCTCCCTGGCCTCGATGATCTGTCTGCCGGACAGGGTGCCTGGGTCGCAGCCCTTACAGTTGATGGCTCCCCAATAGGATCTCCAGTAGGGAATGGCTGGGGCGAAGTACATGGAGTCGGTCCACTGGGAGTACCTTACACGGTCACCAGCGGCGGCGCCTGCGGTGGGTGTAACGAGCTGCCTTACCGGGCAGTCGGGCTCGCCCATCTCTTTAAGGGGTGGGTGAGTGCTTGAGTAATCGGCACCTGGAGCCCTGTGGCCCATGATCGCCGTAACATCCGCCTCGGGGATATCTCTGAGCTTCTCGAGGTTGCCGGACATGTGCTTTCTTCTGTTGATGCCAACAGAGGTGCTTCCGGGATAATATTGTGGTGTGTATGCCATATTTATCTCTCCTCATCGTTAACAGTCACTTTTTCTTCAGACAATAAGGCCAGCCGATTTCTCTTGGCCTTTGGATCGATCAGCCCCAGAATCCTTTTGTCCTCTGCCTCACCAAACTTGGCATAATCCGATAGCGTCTGTTTGGTGTGGAAGAACTTGCCGCGCTTGAGATGGACAGGAAAGGGCAACGCGCGCTCACACGCTGCCTTCAGCCCGTTGAAGTATTTTTCGCTCTCCAGCTCGAGCCGGATCCTTCCAACTTTAACGCATAGCTCAAAGGCATCCCCAGCTACCTCAATGAGGAGATCTCTATTCTCCTCGATAGGGGCACCTCGGCCGGGGCCATAGGGAACGTTTCTAGGGAGATTGGGGCCCTGGATCATTATCCTGATCAGGCCTCCGTTCTCGTAAATCGCATTCAGCAACTTTTGAGCTGTGGCCGGCATGAGATATCTATTTGGGATGATCTCGACCTGTATCGATTCCGTGTCTGATTCAGTGACCATTTCTTCCGCCTTTACACAGCCTCCGCAACCGATACGATCGGCTCACGGAATTCCTTGATCTCGCCGTATATGGCACCGACCAGTCCAGATGTCATCTCAGGTGTGAACATCTGAGTGCCGGCATCCAGTGCTACTGCTGCAGCCACGCAGGGTATGGCAAATCCTCTGGAGTGCCTGGTTACCACGTGGTTGCCGTTGAATACACCGGGGCCGCCGCCGCCGTAGATGGAGTGGCTGAAGAAGGAGAAGCCGACAGCAGTTCCCATTACCCTGCCGAAGTCGCATCCGGGCAGAGCGGTTTCCTTCTCAATGATATCGTTGAAGTACAGCAGTGTCGAGGACACAGCCTGGGCGCCTCTCAGGGAGCCGCAGTTGACCATGGTGGCAGCCAGCACGCCAGCGGCGCAGTAGGCGTTCCACTTGGATACATCGTTGGCCTCATACAGTACGTAGCCAGAGGGCAGCTTCTTGCCGGCCTTGATGACCTTGTCCTCAAGGGCTGCAGCAACTGTAGTCTGAACTACTGTGCCGATGGTTCCGGTCTTGCCGTTAGCCTTGACGCAATTGTAGACCATATTGTTGGCGTTCAGACCCTGGTATGCCATGCCCAGGAGCTGGTGGCGCTCGAATATGCCAAAAGCATTGCCCATCTCAAACTCGCCGATCTGCTCGTATATGGAAGCGAGAGCTGCGGCGTTCATGGCGTTCCTCTTGGTGATGGCGGCGAGGTGGTTGGCCATGACGTTCCTGAGAGCAAAGCCCAGACCTTCATCGTTCTGGGGGATGTTGAGAACAGATGCAACGTTTCCGCCGGACATGCCTACGGTCTGCGGGTACTCGCCCCAGACAGCGGCGTGGATCATGGGGGCCTCAATGAGAGTGGCCTTGAACTGCTGGATGAGTGCCTCAGTTGCTGCTGCGGCTGCGCCGGTCAATCCGACCACGAACTCAGAGGCAGCGTTAACCCTCATGGTTGGGATCTGGACGAGCAGCTGCTTGCCGCCACCGAGCACCTGAACATTGGTGTCGTCGCCGGCTGTAACCTGTAGCAATGACTTGATCTTATCAGCAAGAACGCCAGCGTTGGCAACAACATCGTAGTTGAGCTCGCGTCCTTTAATCTGCCTGCGGGACCCGCCTACCTTTCCGGTCTTGAGAGCATTTTCAATGCCGGCCAGATTGACGGCCACAGTTCGCTTTGTAAGAGAAATGAGTCTCTGCATAGCCGCGTTCTTGAGAGGGCTGACGGCGCTCAGGTCGACGTCGCTCTTCAAAAGAACTCCGCGGTCGCTATATAGGTCTATCTTGT
This sequence comes from Methanotrichaceae archaeon, assembly GCA_016927055.1. Taxonomy (GTDB): domain Archaea; phylum Halobacteriota; class Methanosarcinia; order Methanotrichales; family Methanotrichaceae; genus Methanothrix. The sequence goes on from JAFGNK010000020.1 coordinate 13,161, forward strand.
CAGACACGTTCTTTATCCTCCTTTACCTTTTTAGCAGTAAAAACTGCAACGACGGTTGATGCTGGAGCGATGATATGACCGCCTAAGCTAAAAGGTATCATATCCAGCACAATCACAATTCGTTACAATCTCCCGCCGAGTTCTCCAATGCTTAATAGCTACTTAAAGTTTTTGCGTGGTACTATTAGAACTATCTAATTTATAAGAATCTGTAAGCTGATTAGCTAAAAAATAAAACTGCTTTTTTTCTTTGATATAAATTATATATTGTGATTATAATTGTGCAATTCCAAGCACTTTGACCTCTAACAATCTCATTGCTTAACGGACAAAAACAGCTCAATCCCAACCATCGCGATAACTGGTAAGCGATCTTTAATAGAGAAAAATATTATTTCGCCCAATTGATTAATAATGAAATACTAACATAAAAATTTCTTACTGTATATATTTACATATTTACACGAATGGGACCCTTTCCGAGAGGAGAGGGGCCTACAAAGCGCGATTTTTTCCGAGAGGCTTAAATTATAAACAATTGAAAATTATCAAATAATCATGTTGAATATGGCAGATAATCGTTTTGCACTCATTTTTGCGGCAAAGAACAAGTGATTAGCAATCAAAGAGATTGATAGGCCCTTGCTGAGACTCGCCGCCGCAATTTCTGCGATGAGCACGATTTATTACGGAAAAACTTAAATCAACTGCAATATTTGCCACTCAGGAATGCATCTCATAATAGCGGAGAAGCACGATGCTGCCAAGAGGATTGCTCAGATCCTGGCGGGCAGCAAGCCCAGCTCCCAGCGAGTGGCAGGCGTCGATACCTATCGCTTTGACGACAAGGTGGTCATGGGCCTTTCCGGCCACATCGTGGGTGTAGACTATCCTCCAGGATACAACAACTGGCAGAAGGTGGACTGCAAAGATCTGATCCGAGCTGAGATCGTCGTCCGGCCCATCCAGGAGAAGATCATCTCAGCGCTGCAAACCCTGGGAAAAAAGGCCGATCGCATCACCATTGCCACGGATTACGATCGCGAGGGGGAACTGATCGGAGTTGAGGCATTAAAGATAATCCAGGAGGCAAATCCTGGCCTGCATGCCGATCGCGTCAGATACAGCGCTATTGTCAAGGAAGAGATCTTAAAGGCCTTTAAAGATTCGGGAAAGGTGGACTTCGACCTGGCGGCCTCAGGCGAGGCCAGGCAAGTCATAGATTTGGTCTGGGGCGCGGCTTTAACCAGATATATTTCTCTGACCTCCGGTCGGCTGGGCAAGGAGTTTCTCTCCGTAGGACGGGTCCAATCCCCCACCCTAGCCCTGATTGTCGACAAAGAGCGAGAGATACAGTCATTCGTGCCCAAGGCTTACTGGGAGATCTATGCGGATCTGGAGAAAGAGCTTCGCGTGCAGCATGCCAAAGGACGCATCTGGGAAAAAACCGAGGTTGACGGAATAATAGCCAGGCTTGCGCCTATCGGCATCATCAAGTCCATAGAGACAAAGCCGCGCATCGACAAGCCACCGGCGCCCTTTGACACCACCAGCTTCATCTCCGCCGCCAGCGGCATAGGCTTTTCCGCCGCCAATGCCATGCGTTTAGCCGAATGGCTCTACACCAACGGCTTCATCTCTTATCCCAGGACGGATAACACCGTCTATCCACCATCCATTGACCTTGTGGCTTTAACCCGGCTTTTCCTGAAAGGCGCTTTTTCCAATGAGGCAGAGCGACTGCTCAAGGGAAAGATGCAGCCTACGCGCGGCAAGAGGTCCACAACCGACCATCCGCCTATCTATCCCACCATTCCCGTGGAGAAGAGCGAGCTTAAGGACGATCAATGGCGAATTTATGAGCTGGTAGTGCGCCGTTTCTTCGCCACCTTAGCCGAAGCATGCGTCTGGGATGCCACCAGCCTTAAGGTGGACATTGGCCCCGAGCCATTCCGGGCCAACGGAGCACGCCTCGTGGAGGCAGGCTGGAGATACTATTATCCTTACAGCAAGGCAGAGGAGCACATCCTGCCAGAGCTTGAGAAAGGCGAGCGCCTGGCGGTCCTGGGCCACAGCGTTGATGCTAAAGAGACGCAGCCCCCGGGTCGCTTCGGCCAGGGCAAGCTCATCAAGCTCATGGACGAGCTGGGACTGGGAACGAAGTCCACCCGGCACGATATCATCAGCAAACTCTATGCGCGAGCTTATGTGCAGGGCAATCCCATGCGCCCCACAAATACTGCTTATGCCGTGGTGGATACGCTGCAAAAATATGCACCCACCATTACCAAGCCGGAAATGACCCAGACCCTAGAGAAGGATATGACACTCATCTCGGAGAAAAAGATCAAGGAGGACGAAGTCATTGAGGAGTCAAGGGTCATGCTCACATCAGTCTTCGATGAGCTTACCCAAAACCAGGAGGGCATTGGCCAGTCACTCAAGGATGGCCTGCGCACCGACAAGATTGTGGGCACCTGTCAAAAGTGCAATTCAGATCTCATAATTCGGCGCGGCCACCGGGGAACCCGTTTCATCGGCTGCTCAGGATATCCGGAATGCCGCTTTACTCTGCCGCTTCCCAGGTTTGGCAGCGTTGTGGTTACAGACAAGGTTTGCGAGCAGCATGGAATGAATCACATCCGCATTATCAACAAGGGCAAGAGGCCCTGGGATCTGGGATGTCCGCACTGCAACTTCCTGGAGTGGCAGGCCAGGAAAGCCCTGGAAAAAGCAGATCCCGCGAAAACAAAAGAAGAAGGGAAACCGAAGGCCAAGAGAGCGGCGAGCGGGGCAAAAGCAAAGAAAAAAGCAAAGCCCCTTGCTCAGCCAATGGGCGACGGCCTGGTGGCTCTGTCGGGAATCGGGCCCAAGACCCTGGAGAAGCTGGCAGGCGCAGGAATTAAAACGATTCCGGATTTGGCCCAGGC
>JAFGNK010000164.1 GCA_016927055.1 Methanotrichaceae archaeon
GCTTTTAAGAGCTCCATAGCTGAGAAGAAGCTTGCCGTCCTCTTGCTTTATCTCAGTGGGAAACTCCTCTTCCAGTGCCTTTTGAATCCGCTCCAGATCAGGCTTGAAGCCACGCTTGAGTGTGTAATCCATGATCTGGAGTTAGGGCTTATTCCGGTATAGATCTTTCGAGCGAAAATTGCCATGACTATCTATAAGGAATTTCAGCTAATGGAGGAAAGAATTATTAAAGTCCGCAAGATGAATAGAGAAAAAGAGGATTATCAAAGGCTGCTCATGACAGAAGATGCTGAAAATAGACTCCTGGGAAAGATTGCTTTATGCCTGGAGAAAGGCGACCTAGACGCTTGCGTTAGCGATGCAATTGCTCTTGCCAAAAAGATGGAAATAAGCCCGCAAAGGCTACTGGAATTGTCTGATATCCAGAATAAGGCAAAGCAATACAAGCTTGAGTACATTCTGGCATTGGCTGCTGCAGAAGGCCTTGATGAAAAGGCGCTGGCATACAATAGAGCAGGAAGGGCCTCATATTTTCTAAATAACCTCGAAAGGTCCGAAGAGCTCTATAAAATGGCCATAAATTCCGACCCAAATTATGTGGAGGCTTATTCAAACTTGGCCGTAGTGCTCATTCACTGGGGAAGGAAAATTGAGGCAGAAGAGCTGCTACGTATGGCTATCAAGATTAACCCGAATTTGGCAGAACTTTACATTAATTTGGGCAACTTGCTCAAAGATTTTGGTAGAAATGATGAGGCTGAGGAGCAGTATCATTTGGCCATAAAGGTTAATCCAAATTCAGCGGTCGCTTGCTTTAATTTGGGCAACCTGCTCAAGGACCTGGGGAGAAAGATTGAGGCAGAAAAGCAGTTCCGACTCGCCATCAAGGCTGACCCAAAAAATGCAGGAGCACACAACAATTTGGGTACCCTTCTCAGCGATCTTGGCAGAGTGAATGATGCAGAAGAGCAGTATCGTCTCGCTATAAAGGCTGACCCGAATTATGCCACGACTTACTACAACTTGGGCATGCTGCTTAAAGATCTTGGTAGAAAGAGCGAGTCGGAAGAGCAATATCACATGGCCATAAAGGCTGATCCGAATTACGCGGCAGCTTACAACAATTTAGGTATATTGCTCAAAGATCTGGGCAGAAAGATTGAAGCCGAAGAGCAGTACCGCCTCGCCATTAAGGCCAATCCAAATTATTCGGCAGCTTACTACAACTTGGGCATACTGCTCATTGATTTAGGGGAAATAAATGAAGCAGAGAAGCAGTTCAGGCTGGCCATAAAAGCTGATCTGAATTATTCAGATGCGCATTACAACTTGGGCTACATTCTCGATGACTTGGGCAGAAAGGATGAGGCAGAGGAGCAGTATCGTCTCGCCATCAAGACTAATCCGAATTATGCGGCGGCTTACAACAACTTGGGCATTCTGCTTAATGATCTAGGTAGAACAAATGAGGCAGAAGAGCAATACCGGCTAGCGATAAAGGCTGATCCGAATTTAGCAGTCGTTTACTTAAATTTGGGCATATTGCTTAACAATCTAGGCAGAAAAAACGAGGCCGAGGTGCAGTACCGTCTCGCAATTAAGATCGATCCAGATGATGTAGTGGCTTACTACAATTTAGGTGTGCTGCTTGCAGATCTGGGAAGAAAGGATGAGGCAGAGGAGCAGTACAGTCTCGCAATCAAGGCTGATCCCAATTACGCTGCAGCTCACAACAACCTCGCAAACTTATTGCGAAAAGAAGGACGGTTTAGCGAGGCAGAAAAAGAGGTAAGGATCGCGCTGGATATTGATCCATTGGATCCGAACGCTCGTGGAACTCTTGGCGACATTCTAGCCGATGAAGGTTGGCTGGATGAATCGGAGAAAGAATACAAATTCGCGCTGGAGCACTCTGATAAGATGGACGACTCAGCCAAATCGGAAATCCACAATAACTTGGGCTGGATATATTCCAAAAAGAAGCTCTGTTGCAATGCAAAGGACGAGTTTTTTAAGGCCAGAACTATTGATCCAAGAAACATAAAAGCGATAAGGAATCTTCGGATCGTCGAGAGAATCGAGCCGTCTTCAGAGATAACAAATGAACAAATTGTGATTTCTATATTGCTGGTTTTACCGCTATCGTTGTCAATCTACTTTTTCTGGATAGCTAAATTGAATGAAACATCGTTTTCAGCTTTGTTTATGTTCTTCACCGCAACAATCCTATTCGTCCTTCTTTACAAGAGTATGGGGAGATTTAGCGTAGGGCCGAAAGGGGTCGAATTTGAGATGAGTTTTGAGCACAGGCTTGCACCTGCTCAGACCCAGACCGCGAAGTCCATCTCTAAATTTGAGCGTTGAAGACCAAAATAGGCCTCCTGTGAAACTCAGGATAAAATGCCCAAATTCTTGCACTCAGCGGAAGATTGAGCACATTCCCTCTTCTCCGTCCAAAACCCGTCCGGCAGCCCGGCTATAATCCCTGCAAAATTTTTATCTGCATTTTTCTTTTTAAATCCAGCCAGCTTGACGATCTCATCCCTGTTTATCTCTCTTCTGCTAAACGCCGTCGCTTCCAGCAGTCTTTTCCCCCGATCGGATCTGACTATCACCGTGGAGTATCCATCCGGGCTTCCAATCGAGCCTATGGATATATCCGCCAGCCGGCTGACCAGATCATCACAAAATCCACAGCCTGCCCGTACCTCGTTTTCAAGCTCCCGCACCCGACAGGAGTACTCTTTGCCTTCTACTGAGACTATGAATTTTCCTCTGGCGATCTGGACCCTTTCCGCGCTATCAAGATCTATGCCAAAGAGCTTTCTGATATGATTTTTGAGAGATTCATAATCGAAGCTCTCGAAACAGAAGAGCCCGATGAGAGTTATCTCGGCACCCGGAAATTTTTCATTAAAATAGCCCTGCCTCTGCAATTTTCTAACCACCCGGACCTGGGAAAAGCAATCTACAGAACAATGTAATTGTGCAGAGCTTTTTATCCATTGATTGCAATGAAGCATCTCCCATGAGTGAGGAGTTGCTGCGAGCTGTCCGCAAAAGATGCAAGAAGATGGAGATACCTCTGGTGGGAGTGGCGAATGTAGAGCGCTGGAAGAAGCCACAATTTCAGCCATGGATGCCGGAGGAGTTTTATCCTCAGTCCATATTCCCTCAAGCCAAATCAGTGATCGTTATTGGCCTGCCCGTCAGCCTGCCCGTGCTGGAGACCTCGCCATCAATTTACTACCGGGAGCTGTACAATACTGTGAATGCTCTCCTGGACCAGTATACCTACCGTCTGGCCAATTTTCTCAACGAAAAAGGCCACCCTTCCGTCTTCGTTCCCCGGGACGGATACTTCGGCATCAAGGCCCTGCTGAAAAATCCGGTGGCCTTCTTCTCCCATCGGCATGCCGCTCTCCTGGCGGGCCTGGGCAATTTCGGGACAAACAACATGCTGCTTACACCTCAATACGGCCCTCGCGTGCGCTTCGGCTCTGTTTTCACAGCGGCAGAGCTCGCCCCTGATCCTCTACTAAGAGAGGAGCTGTGCACCCGCTGCATGCGCTGCGTCAAGATGTGCCCGGCGCAGGCTCAGGATGAGAAAGATTATCCGGAAGGGCTCACGGACAAGAAGAGCTGCACCGCCTACAGCGCAAAGCTCGCCAGCCAGGGAATCTCGCCATGCGGGATATGCATCAAGGTCTGCCCGGTGGGCGAAGACAGAAAGCTGTACGGGCGAGAGGATGGCTCAATCTACTCTCGAAAGGATCGGTTCCCAGAAGAGCAGCGGGCCTGGAAGCATGTGCAGAGGTATGGGGGGCTGTGAAATTAAGTCTTTGTTTACATGCATCCAGGTCCGCTTGAAAAAAGCAGGAGCTTAGGATAGAGTTGAAATCCCTAGCCCTTGAGCGCTTCATCATTCTACCATACGTAGATCCAGACAACATTGCTCCAGCCAGATCTGCTGCCCCACATGGCCAGCTGGTGCCAGCCTCGGGCGTCGCCAAAGAACCGGCCGTGGAAGTATCCGGGCATTCTGTAACCCCAATTACGCCAGCTCTGCTGCCCATTGGGATAACGCTCCCAGGACCACACTGTTTGGGCCTGATCATTGTTAGACAGAATACTGGTACTTCTCCAGAAGAAGACCGATGCAGGATCGGTTGTCCACATCCCATTATATCGTGTCCAGATCTGCAGCCCTGATACCATCATTAAGGACACAGACCTGCTGTTAGAGGCAGTTCCACTTCCTGAGGCCATCATTCCGCTGCTGAATACTTCTTGCTGGCTGAGAGCTTGTCCCTCCTCATAATTCAGGGCCTCAGTACTGGAACCCGATGGTGCAGAAAGAGGCTGCGAGCTGATAGGTCCGGCAGACGGGTGTCCCCCATCGTTGTTACCTGTTGCGGGAGTGGTTGCTGGACTTGGTTGGGGTCCGGGGTAATAAGGATCTGTGGGACCGGATGGATAATTGGGATCAGATGGATAACCCGGTCCCGGATAATTGGGATCAGATGGATAATCCGGTCCTGGATAATAGGGGTCAGATGGATAATTTGGGTTCAGATAATCAGGCCCAGAAGGAACAGGCTGGGCTAATGTGGTTGCCGTCAAAAAGATAAAGAGGGCAAGCACCACAAATGCATTCACCAACTTAGTTTTCATTTTTATCACCAGTGATTTTGATTTTTTGCCTAATTCGGTAATATTTAATAGCTTTCTTTAGCTCTCCCGTATTATATAGGCTTAATTGGGTCGGCTGAATTTACTTCCTCCTACCCAAAGCTTGTAGAGATGCTCATTGATCCGCCACTGCTGCTGGTGGACGAGTAGCCTGAGCTGTAACTGCCACTGCTCCTGCTGATCGTATTTCCGCTGCGTACAATGGTAGTGCCTGTGCTAACACCCTGGCTCGGAACACCCTGGTTTGCAGGACCCTGGCTTGGCCCGGCCTGAACATAGAACC
>JAFGNK010000165.1 GCA_016927055.1 Methanotrichaceae archaeon
CCAAATCCTTGCCGTACCATCAAGGCTTGCTGTAGCAACCTTTTTATTATCGGGGCTGAATGCTACACCTATCACTTCCTTATCATGAGATAACCTAGCAAGCTCCTTGCCTGTTGTTGCATCCCAAATCCCTGCCGTGCCATCAAGGCTTGCTGTAGCAACCTTTTTATTATCGGGGCTGAAAACTACAGACTTTACCTCCATGTTATGATTTACCTTGAGTATTTCTCTAGCAGTAGCAACATCCCAAACCTTCGCAGAATTATCATCACTTGCTGTAGCTATTTTCTTTCCATCAGGGCTGAATGCTACATCTATAACTTGCTTATCATGCGATAGCCTGGCAAGCTCCTTGCCTGTTGTTATATCCCAGATCCTTGCCGTACCATCAAAGCTTGCTGTTGCCAATAGTGTACTATCAGGACTAAATACCACATCCCTAACTTCCTTATCATGATCTATTTTCGATAACTCCTTGCCTGTAATCGCATCCCAGATCCTAGATGTTCTATTACTACTTGCAGTAGCAACCATTGTTCCATCTGGGCTGAATGCTATTGACCGGACTAAATCATCGTGATTCAGTCTTGCAAATTCTGCTCCAGTTGCAGTATTCCAGACCTTGACAGAATTATCATCACTTGCTGTAGCTATTTGTGCACCATTAGGGCTGAATGTTACCATGTTCACACTATTGTTATGGCTCATAATTGCTAGCTCTTTGCCAGTTACCGCGTCCCAAAGTCGTGCCGTTCTATCCAAGCTTCCCGTCGCTATTTTCTTTCCATCAGGGCTGAATGCTATGACTCTAACCTCGTCATCATGCCCTAGTTTATCTAATTCCTTTTCCGTTACTGCATCCCAGATCTTGGCTGTTTTATCACTGCTTGCCGTGGCTATCCTCGTTCCATCCGGGCTGAATGCCACAGCCCACACTAAATCACTATGATTCACCCTTACCAATTGAACTCCGGTTGCTACGTTCCAGATCCTTGTTGTACCATCTGAACTTCCTGTAGCTATATGTGCACCATCAGGGCTGAATGTTACCGCGTTCACACTATCACTATGACTCAGTTTTGCTAGCTCTTTACCAGTTGTGGCATCCCAGATCCTAGCAGTCTTATCTTTACTTCCCGTCGCTATTTTCTTTCCATCAGGGCTGAATGCAATGACTCTAACCTCGTCATCATGTATTAATCTAAACAGCTCTCTACCTGTTACTACATCCCATATCCTTCCAGTGCCATCCAGACTTGCAGTAGCTATCCGTGTACTATCAGGGTTAAATGCTACAGCTATTACCCAATCATCGTGAGCTAACCTAGCCAATTCCTTTTTAGTCGCTGCATCCCAGATCTTAGCTGTCTTATCGCTGCTTGCCGTGACTATCTTTGTTCCGTCCGGGCTGAATGCTACAGCCCATACTAAATCGGCATGATTCATTCTTGCCAATTCATTTCCATCTAGGGTATTAAACAACCTAGCTGTTTTATCCCCACTTGCTGTGGCTAGCATTGAGCCATTAGGACTAAATGCGACAGCTACTACGTTACCATTATGTGGCAAGCAAGAAATCTTGCGAGGCAACAGTGATAGTCCACGCCGTAGCGCTGTATCACCTGCTTGATTTGGCTGACGCTTGAGAGATTCTATTGCTAGGAGAATGCCTTGGAAGAAGGAATCAGCTTGGCCGCTTTGTAGCAACTGGGATTTCCCTGCCAAGTAGAGGACCATAGCTTCCTGCCGATTCTTTTCAGCATGATCCCATTGAAACCATCCAAATGTTGCAAAGATTACTGCTATAGCCAGCAGAGCAGTAAGCATATACATATTCTGTCGTCTTCTGTGATCATTCTCATATCTTACCCTCTCCTGCTCTGCCTTATCCCGTTCCCTGTGATTTATACTTTCATTAATATAATCTCTATCATCAGGATCTAGATCATCCCCACGTTCATGGAGCCACTTCTCGGCCTCGTTTAGCTTAGTCCCTGCTAAAAGCCGCTCCTTCTCTCTCATTTGAGGAGCCTTCCAATCTAAAGCTTCCTGATGGATCTTCCCTTGCCAAGCCATGAAGAAGCGATTATCCTTGATCCACTCTTGAAGCAATTTCCACTCTCGTATGAGAGAATCATGGATAATTTCGACCATTATGTCTCTTCTAGTTTCATCTGCAAAGGATGTAGTAACCAGCCTCGCATTTGCGAGCCTATCCACTACCATATGGACTTGTCTCACCTCCACATCCCGCCGACAGAGTTCTCTTAGGAGCTTCCTTTGCCTGTTATCGGGTACTCCCTTACTCTCATCTCCTAGGTGGATTAGGTTAAGGAAGATACGTCTAGTTAAGGGCCCAAAGCCTTCTTTTTCAAGATCCTCATATGTCTCTCGTGCCCAGACCGTTAGGCTACCCGTTACCCTCCCTATTCGGTTGTAAGCTTCATGTGTCATCACTCCTTCATCGCGCTTCATCCATAATTGTGTCAATGTAGATTCAAGCAATGGGAGAACTGTGCTGCGGCTGGCCCGTTCCCCTTCTTCTGAGGCGACTTCGATGACATCATCGATGATTACTTGCACTAGGCCATCCTCAAACCTTAAACCTACCTTCTTCGCGGGCTTCTCAATTATATCTTGGAGCTCCCGCTCCTGGAGGTCAGAGGATATGTGGACGAACCCCTTCTGCACCCACTCAAAGAGGGCGGATGGGGCTTGCTGGGCAAAAAGACCAAAAAAATCATCGCGAATCACGACCATTATCGTAACGTGAAGTTTCTCTGCTTCCTGGATTTGCTCAAGTTGTCTCCAGAAATTAAGTCGCAAGCTATGCGGACAGGTGACTAGGAACTCCTCAAACTGATCTAGGACGAGCAGCAACCGAGTCTTCTCATATCGCTCTAGTAGCGACTTTATGGAGAGGATCAAGCCATCGTAGGCTCCCTTCAAGCCCTTCAATTCGAGATTCCGGAAAGGTTCGTTTCCAGGCCTAACGATGATAATATGCCAGCCCTCACTCCCAAGAAGCGCCCCCTCCTTTAATCTTGTAGCTATCCCTGCTTGGATTATTGAGGATTTACCGCAGCCTGAAGGCCCCATGACTCCCAGGAATCTTGGCTCTTCTCTGAGGTTTTTCAGGATCTTATCCTCAGCCCGCCTCCTCCCAAAGAAGTACTTAGCCTGGGATTCCGTGAATGCGGCCAGACCTATATATGGCTGAATCTCAGAGGGTTTCAGCAAATGACATATTGATTGAAGTATCTCCGTTGGAGTCAGGAAGGCATCTTCGGCATATATGAGGTGTTTATCAGGGACTAAGATTGCCGTCACCATACCTACGACTCTATTTTTAGATAGGTCCAGAACCGGCGCCCCGCTGAATCCCTGTCTCACCTGAGAACTTTGAATTTGGAGTACTTTAGCGCCCTTGATACTAGTCTTCTCTACGATATCCCCTACACCCCAAATGCCTTCATCAGGGCTAGCATCTGGGAAGCCAAAGGTTTGGAGCGGATGACCACTTGTTCCCTGTGATGATCCAAGGGGTAAAGATTTGATCCCAATGGGTAATCCTTCCATTACCTTTAGGATCGCTACATCATCATTGTCTGCTGAGCGCCACCACTCAGGCATCACCCTGGCATAGGCCTTTTGCCCCGTTGCTAAAAAGACGATCGTCACGCCTTCGGGCTTAGGATCACCTTTAGTTTGAGAATCGCAGTCTTGGATAACATGGGAGCAGGTAGCGATCAATCCATCATCAGATACCACAAATCCGGTTCCCGCCGTCTCTCCGCTATCCAGACGAAGGATTTTAACGATACCAGACTGGAGATCAATGGGCCTGACGATCCCTCCTAATAGTATTTTAAATGCTATATTTATTTGAGAATCTCATTTTTCTCGCATCCATTTCAAGGTTAATTGTAGATTTGTATCAGCTTCAAGGGAGGCAAGAACGGCATTTGCGCCTGTTTTTAAGCCAAGCTTAAATTGAACTTCTACCTCATCCGGCGGTTTCTTCAAACCATCAAACTTAGATATAACGGCATTGACAACTGGCCTAATGGTATTCAACGCGGCCTCAAAGGTAATAGCAGCCTTAATGGGAAGTTCTTTCTGCAGACCTGCCTTTTGTATCTTAGCCTCCCCTTCAGGAATAGTGACTTCTACTAAGATCGATCCACCTTCCTCAAGGGGATACTCTACTAGTTGTTTCATATTGACCCACGCATTAGCGCTATCTTAATGATAAAACTATCTTTCATTAGTAGCGATGGACTTGAGATAGCTTTTATAAAAAAACTAATTATATTTATGCTTGATGGGAATATATCTTATCCACCATGGATTTTAGATCCTAAGGGGTTGACGGTAGATAATGTACGCAATTTCCAAAGAGGCGATGTCTGGAATGCCAGCATACAATGGCATTTTCAGGTGACGAAGGCAAAAATTGGATACTTTATCTCCCGTCAACGACTAAGTCCTTGAAAGGATATAATCTATATATTATTTTATAATATACATCAAAACATACCGTTACTAGATATTGATTTTCTACATATAACGAAAGCTAATTTGAGTAAATTTTTCCGTCGGCCTCTAAGACGAGCATAATCAATTCTACTAGTAAATAGAGGCGGGGTTCCCGTACCCCGCATAAAAACCATCCAGCAAGAGCATTTCTTGAGAACCAAGTTTACAAAGCAATTAGTTCACCTCCGATCATCCCAGGTCATTTTAATCCTTGATCTCCTGCTCATTCAAAATTCAAGATCCTGGATTTTGCAGGGCCAGGGTAAAAGGAATGATAGGTAATTTGGCGGCACAATTGAAGAAGGCATGGCCAAAGGATCGAATTTGAAAAGCGAAAGAGAAAAGGAAAAGCGACCCGCACCTTTGATCTGCAGAGATTTGACCGACAGCTATATAGTCTAATGTGCTCCTGGTGAAGAGGCTTCATTTGCATTGATTCGAAAAAATTGTTGAGATGTTTTTGCAGCATGGTCGATTCTTTGAAATCGATAAAAAGGATACATAGAAAAATGAGATTTGGAAATGGCAGAGACGGCTTGAATATTGGTCCCGGAGAGATGACCGGCGTGAAATGTTCCGATTTTGGGCATGGTAGCGGGGCAACTTTCCTAACAGAAGGATCCAAGCCTGCATATTCCCAGGAATGCTTGCCAAAAGCACAGGCGAGGCGCCTGCTAAGTAGCCAAGGCGATATTAAAGGATTTGATTATAATACATTCACTTCGTTTTAACAAAGTAGCATTCTTCCTTAAGTGCCTCTGCAGCCGGTTGAAGTATCTCTACCCAACAAGAGACAGCAGATACGACTCAACCAGTTTTTTAGATGTGAGAAGTATTCGAGCTGGACCTATTGCAAGAGATATATCTGGATATGTCTTTTCGAAACCCGCATCATAGGACTTCAACCAAATCAAAGATCAACGCTTAAAACTTATCAAGAGGCAAGAATGTCATTTGGAAATTTAAATATCATAGATCCGCTCTGCCGAGCACTATCTAAGGAAGGATACACCGAACCGACTCCCATACAAAATCTGGCTATACCCCATCTTTTAGACGGAAAAGACATGATGGGCATCGCTCAGACAGGCACAGGCAAGACCGCAGCATTCGTGCTGCCCATATTGCAAAAGATCGCGGAAGATCACAGGGCCGCATTGCCCGGAGTCCCGCGCGTGCTGGTGCTCGCACCAACCCGAGAGTTGGCTGCACAGATAGACCAGAGCTTCGCCACATACGGCCAGTTTCTCCGCTTCAGACATACAGTGGTTTTCGGCGGAGTTAGGCAGGGGCCGCAGGTCAAGATGCTTTCGAGAGGCGTCGATGTCCTGGTCGCTACACCTGGCCGACTGCTCGACCTGATGAGTCAGGGCTATATTATGCTGAAGGGCGTGGAGTTCTTCGTCCTGGACGAGATAGATCGGATGCTCGACATGGGTTTCATCAAGGATATGCGCAAAATAGTCTCGGCGCTGCCGCAAAAGCATCAATCGCTTTTCTTCTCGGCTACCATGTCCCGGGAGACAGGCGAGTTTGCTGAAAGGCTCCTCACAGATCCCGTACGCATTGAGGTCACCCCCCAGGCCAGCACTCTCGAGTGCATCAAACAGAGCGTTTTCTTTGTGGATCAAAACAACAAGTATCCGCTATTGCAAAAGCTCATCAGAGAAGAAGATATGGAACGTGTCCTGATCTTCTCCCGCACCAAGCACCGGGCAGATAAGATCGCTGAAACGCTCAACAAAAACAAAATCAACGCCGATGCAATTCACGGCAACAAGTCGCAAAACCAGCGCACCAAGGCCATGTATGATTTCAAATCCGGCCGCCTGCGGGTGCTTGTGGCAACGGATATTGCCGCGAGGGGCATTGACGTCGATGACATATCCCATGTCATAAACTACGATCTGCCTAACGAGCCGGAGAGCTATGTCCATCGCATCGGTCGCACTGGGCGCGCCGGAGCGGATGGCAAGGCATATTCGTTTTGCGCGGCAGATGAACGCAATATCCTGCGCAGCATTGAGAGGCTGACACGGATGAAAGTGGGGGTCGTGGAGCACCAGTACCATTCCGAAACGGCAAAAATGGCTGTCGGTGCAGCAGCCGAGCCGACCACTCCCAATAGATCGAGGAGCATGCCGAGAGGTCCAAGACTGGAGAGCATGCACAAATCGGGTCCCAGAAAGCCGTATCCGGTAAGACGGCACTAGTTGGGAAAAGCAGAAAGAACAGGATAGGCTATTTTATGCCCAAAAATAGCCTATTATTTTTAAACTTTTTATAGATTTATTCAGATTGAGCATCCTTGATTCAAGTTCAAGGTAGAGCCAAATCCACATCAAGCCCAATCCGCATGGTGTGGATGTGGTCTTCTATGTGCTGCAAGGCCAGGGCGTGGTGGAGATCGGCGAGGAGCGAGCTATTGTGGAAGCGGACACGCTGATCGAGAGCCCGGCCAAGATACCCCACCGCTGGATTAACGAGAATGAGGGGCCGCTGCGCATCCTGGTAGTAAAGGCACCCCTGCCAAAAGAGGCCACGAAGATGCTGTGAGTAATGCTGTGAGTAATGCTGTGAGTTGCAGGGATTATCTTTAGGCCAGATGCAGCCTGAGCACATCCTGATAAAGCTTCTTTACGTTCTCTCGCGTCTTGGCCATCTCCGGAAATCCCCGGAAATTCATAGCCTTTTGCACGCCCTCGGCCAGCTTCAGCTTATACTGGCTGTAGGATAGGAACCAGCCCTGCCGGGCGTAGTAGTGGGAGAGGTACTCCTGCTCCGTCTGGCCTGGGGTGGGAGTAAGGAGCCCGTGCTTCTTGTCCAGCTCCGCCAGCTCCATCATAGTAGTATAGCCGGACCTTGCAATGATGAACCTGGCCCGGTTCATCAGCTCTGCTTTCTCTTCTGTGGAGACGTAAGAGTGCACTGTGGTGTGCTCGTCTATTTTTTTGTGCGACTCCTTTTGCGGGCTTCCCAGGAGGACCACCTTCTCGCCTGGCAGATTGCATACTTGCTTCATTATGATCTCCTCCAGCTTCGTTCTCTGTGGCTCGGGACCGGAGACGATGGCCAGGAAGTCCAGGTCCTCAGCCACCTTCATTTTTTTGGTACCGGTCAAAATTCCTGCGTAGTAGACCCTGCGCTTCGTGGCATCCAGATGGGTGCGGCAGAGCTTGCCGCTCAGGTTCTTGCGGCCCCCGTTGGGATCGATATCCGGCACGATTACGCCCTCGAATTTGCTATGAAAGAAGCTATTGAAGGGCATGGTCATCATCTCAAAGGGGTAGAGATAGCCGGGCATGCTGTAGCGAAGCTGGTGAGAGATGAAGTAGCTGGGAGTCTCCGAGCTGTAGACACTCATGCGGTTGTCGCTGATGATCAGGTCGAATCTGTTTTTGGCCAGTATCTCTTCAAACCTCTTTTTCTCCTGGGCGATGGCCCTTAGCAAGGCAGGAATGCCTGCCGCAAAATTGGCAAGGAAGAATCGAGAATCGCTGTAGGGTGCCGGATAATCCTTGAAGAGGATGAAATTGCACTCTTGGCACTCTCTTTTCAAAAGGGCCAGGGCATTGCCGCTGCTGCCGATGGTTACCTCATGTCCCTGACGCAAAAGCTCCTCAATGATGGGAATGTCTCGAGTGGAGTGGCCCAAACCCCAATTGAGAGGACTTACAAATACATGTCCCATAGAAGAGGATTGTAGCATGATTGTATAAACCATTTTCTTGGATGTCGAGCATTTTGTATTTATAAAATCATATCAGCCTAATCTTCAGGAAATCCTTTTTAAGACTGTTCTAAATAATTTAAAATAAAATAGATTAGCATTAAATAGTTGCAGGCCATTTTTCTCCTGATTTGTACTTAGGAATTAATTATAGAGGTACTGATATGGCAAAGGATGTTCGCGAAAGATCTATAGACCCCGCCAGCCAGGAGATGCTTGATGTCTGTCAGAGGACCGGCCTGGAGACGGCCTGGGATCGCTTAGAAAAACAGCAGCCTCTATGCGGCTTTGGTGAGCTGGGACTGTGCTGCAGAAACTGCAACATGGGCCCCTGCCGCATAGATCCTTTTGGGGAGGGTGCCACTAAAGGCGTTTGCGGAGCTACTGCTGATATAATCGTTGCCCGCAATTTGCTGCGCAGCATCGCTGCCGGGGCGGCAGCTCACTCTGACCATGGCAGAGGCGTGGCCCATACCTTCAAGCTCATGTCTGAAGGCAAGGCTCCCAGCTATCAGGTCAAGGATAAGGCCAAGCTGGAGTCTCTCATGAAAGAATACGGCGTGGACACGCAGATCGCCCTCGCCGAGGCCATCATGGCGGAGTTCGGCAAGCAGGATGGACCCCTTCAGTTTACTCGTCGCGCGCCTGCCAAGAGAGTTGAACTCTGGAGAAAGTTTGGCATTGACCCCCGCGGCATCGATAGGGAGATCGTAGAGATCATGCATCGCACCCATATTGGCGTGGACAATGATTATGTTCACCTCATCTTGCAGGGACTGCGTGCCTGCCTGGCAGACGGTTGGGGTGGGTCCATGATCGCCACAGAGTTGCAGGATGTCATGTTCGGAACGCCCAGCCCCACGTTCTCTGAAGCCAACCTGGGCGTTTTAGAGCCTAATCAGGTCAATATCATAGTGCATGGACATGAGCCCCTGCTCTCAGAGATGATTATGGCTGCAGCTACAGATCCTGCAATGGTCGAGATGGCCAAGAAAGAGGGTGCCGTTGGAATAAATGTTGTCGGAATGTGCTGCACGGGAAATGAGGTGCTTATGCGCCACGGTGTCCCTGTGGCCGGCAACTTCCTGCAGCAGGAGCTTGCTGTGGCAACGGGCGCGGTGGAGGCCATGGTGGTAGACATACAGTGTATTATGCCTGCTTTAGGGGCGCTCACCGGATGCTTCCACACCAAGTTCATCTCCACTTCACCCAAGGCCAAGTTCCCAGGGGCCACGCACATGGAATTCCACGAGGAAACGGCAATTGAGACTGCCAAGGCGATAGTAGAGGCTGCGGTCGTGAATTACCAGAGCCGAAATCCCTCCAAGGTCCATATTCCCAGCATTAAGACCAAGTGCATGGTGGGTTTCTCTGTGGAGGCCATCGTGAGCGCTTTAGGTGGCACGCTTGATCCCCTTCTCGGTGCCATTACGAGTGGCGCTGTTCGTGGCATTGGGGCTGTGGTCGGCTGCAACAATCCCAAGGTTGTTCATGATTATGGTCACATCAATATGGTAAAAGAACTCATCAAGAACAATGTGCTTGTGGTCACAACGGGCTGCAATGCCCTGGCATGCGCCAAGGCCGGCCTTCTTCTTCCTGAGGCAGCGGAAATGGCCGGAGAGGGCTTGAAGGGTGTGTGTAAGTCATTGGGAATTCCGCCCGTGCTGCATATGGGCTCTTGCGTGGACATCAGCCGCATTCTGGTGGCTGCTGCGGCCATAGCCAATGCTCTCGGCGTGGACATCAGTGATCTGCCCGCCGCGGGCGCAGCTCCTGAGTGGATGAGCGAGAAAGCGGTGTCCATTGGAGCTTATGTGGTGGGCTCGGGAGTGTACACGGTGCTGGGAACTGTGCCACCTGTCTTTGGAAGCTCAGCCGTTGCTGGCCTGCTCACCTCTGGCGCTAAAGATGTGGTGGGGGCGACCTTTGCAGTGGAGCTTGACCCGTACAAGGCAGCATCGCTCATGATCGATCACATCGACAGCCAGCGCAAAAAGCTGGGTATTTAGGGGCTAGGGATATGAAAGAAGTATTCGTCCGTCTGGACCGCTGTTTAGGCTGTAAGTCCTGTGAGATCGCCTGCTCCGTGGAGCATTCGGTCGGCAAGAGTCTCATTTCGGCCATCTCTGAGAAGCCGGGACCTGTGCACCGGATTTATGTGGAGATGGCGGAGGGGCAGAAGATGCCTCTCGTCTGCCGTCACTGCGAGGATGCACCCTGTGTGGCTGTCTGTCGTACCGGTGCTATGAGCCAGGATCCGATCACAGGCATTGTCGATCGCATTGAGGAGAATTGTGTGGGCTGCTGGATGTGTGCTATGGTCTGCCCCTACGGAGTCATAGGCCGGCACACCGAGGTGAGGATGGCTGTGAAGTGCGACCGCTGCAAGAATCTGGACGTTCCGGCATGCGTGGCCGCCTGTCCTACCGGCACTTTGATCTTTGCCACACAAAAGGAATTCGTGGAGATGATGCGAAAGGAGGCGGCATCCAGGATCGCCCGCGAGGCAAAGGGCCTGGCCAAAGCCTGAAATTTTTAAGCAGAAAATCTGAGATGGGGACCGGATGATGTCAGACGATGGGCGTCAGACTGATCCGGTTTCTATCTTCTAGGAGCATATTGTAGGGCTCAGTTCTCGGGATGATTCCATACAGGCAGAGCCCGCCATTCAATTCGTTGACAAGCAAATATGTATCTGCGGTATGAACGGCCATGTTTATGCTCTCCTGGCCGCTTTTTACCACGAGCACATTTATGTCGTTGGTTTCCTTCCAGTTGCGGATCATCAGGTTAACTAAATTAAGCACCGCTTTGTAGCCGAAGGCGAACTCAATGGAGTCCAGTCCGATGATATTGAGAATTGGCCGGCCCGTCCTCTCCCGCAATTCATCCCACTTCTTTTGTATCTCTTTTCCCCATGCCACCGGATCCTCTCCCTCAGGCTGTGAGACGATGACATTGGTGGGCACAAAGATGTCGCGGGAGCTGAGCTGGTAGCCGATGCTGGGCAGGATAAAGACGCCTCTTCCGTTCTTAATGGCGTTTGACGCCAGGGCCGTCAGGATCTGGTAGTATCTCTTGCCCACACCGTGGTCTATCTCCACGACATTACAGGAGCCGTACTTCAGACCGCCCGTCATGATATCCAGGTCCGGAATGCCTGTGGAGATGCTATCTTCTTTGGGGTCGGGAACCCTCACACCATCACTGCCAATTCTGGCATCCTTGTGCTGCCGGTAGGCTTCGAAGAACCTGAACCGGCCGTTGTGCAATGTGACGGTGTAGGTCTTCTGCCCGATCTCCACGCCCCGCAGCTTGTCCAGTTTTATCTGGCGAATATAGCGGCTTCTCATGCTTCCCTCGGCATAGCCGGGCAGGCGGAACTGCTCCATAGTAACCACACCGTCCACGATGTAGTCCAGGGGCATTACGCTGGCAAATTCAGAGACGAAGATGAGGTGAGTGTCCAGATCACGTGCAAATTCGCAGATGTTTTGCTCAAAGCTATGCTGGGCATTGCCGATGAGATGGGCGGTATAATTCAAGACTGCATCCCAGCTATCGATGATGATCATGGGATTGTCCATCTCTTCCGCCTCGTCAAAGAATACCTTGAAGAAGTCCAGGACTGCATAGTAGTTGGATAGATCCTTTCCCATTCCCTTCAGGCTCTCTAAGAGCTTGGTCTGGGTGGCATTGACCACATTCTTGGGGGGGACGACCTCTTCCACCCATGGATTGGTGGCATAGAGCCGGCGAGGGTCTACGCGAGTGGATATGTACATTCCATTTCTATCCTCGCATAGGCTGTTCATGATCTCCAGGGCCAAAGTGGTCTTGCCGGTTCCCGGCAGGCCTTTGATAAGAAGCGTTTGGCCGTTTTCAACCTTGAAGAAGTCTTTGATCTCTCGTGGTATGGACATCTGCGGGGCGCTGGGCATGTATTTATTCCTCGATTAATATGTCTCTGCAGCTTTGCACACGCATTTGTTGGCGCGCTTCATGAGCGTGCATATCTGCTCCGGATCAACCCGAAATGAAAAACAGACTGTCTTGTCTTCGCCATTGTAAAAGTCTATATCTACCATGGGAAGCGCCTCTAAATTCAAAGTCTGCATTCCTTCCTCCATATGTTTTTTGATTGCCCTTTTATTTCTCCAGAGCTTGGACGGCCCCACCTCCACGAATTCAACCTGGCCCTCGGAGCTGAGAACGGAGAGGTACTTGATGACTGTGGTCTTGCTGACGCCTGCTTTCTTGGCCACATCCACTGTGGTAAGGCCTACCTCCGATTTTCCTATTACTTCCAGGATCTTTTCTTTGTATGAGGCCATTTTAGTGCCACCGTTTGCTTGATAGGACCCGTCTTTAAATAGTCTACTCATGGGAGCTAAGCGCATACCTCATGAGAACCTTTTTTCATTTCCTATCTGATTTGCTTATTTGATTTGCTTATCTAATTTGCTTATTTGTCCTACTCATATTTCAATTTTTCATATTGATTTCTGCATGGCTGTAATATCAGATTTAATGCCAGAAAAAAATAAATACTGATCGGCCTTTGGGGATACCGGCAGGAGCGATATGGCAGAGGAAGGCAAAAGCTGCAAACGAGGCTACGAAGATCCCTGGCCGCCAGTGCGCGGCGACTATCTGGTGGGCAATCCAAATGCCGGTGTGGTGGCGGTCACCCTGGCCAGCCCGCTTTTTCCCCAGGGGGCAGCTATCTGCGGCCAGTGCAAGACTGAGAACCTGGGCATTGAGAAGATCGTGGCCAATGTGATCTCCAACTGCAATATCCGATTCCTTATCCTCTGCGGCGTGGAGTCGAAGGGCCATCTGCCGGGCAATACCATTCTAGCGCTGCACAGGAATGGCATAGATGAGCAGGGCCGGATAATCGGTTCGCGCGGTGCCATACCCTTCATCCAGAATCTGCCGCCCGAAGCCATCCAGCGCTTTCAGAAGCAGGTGGAGCTGATAGACTGTATCGGCCTCGAGGATGTTGTGCAGATCGAAGAGCAGATCTCCAGGTATAACCGCCTGGCAAAGCCCTATCCCGAGCAGCCCTTCCAGGTAATAAAAAGAAAGGCCGCGTCGCGGCAGATTGTCGCTGGAAAGGGAGATCTATCCTTTGGGGCGGGGGTAGCCATGGATACGGCCGCCTGGTTGGTAATAGAAGAGGCCTTGTAAGCGGCCGTCGAAGAGTCGTTCGCAGAACCTATCGCAGAGGGATGATAAATTGTTTCGATTCAGCAGAGAGCAGTCCATAGTGAATGTGGCGGGAGTGAAGTTTGGAGGACAGCCCGGAATGCTGCCTTCTGTTCTATGCGGCACCATCTTCTATCACGGGCACAGGATTGTAGAGGATGAGGAGAGAGGCATCTTCGATGGGTCGGCAGCGGAGAAGCTGATCGCTCGCCAGGAGGAGCTGTCCGAGGAGACGGGTTGCCCCTCTGTTTTGCACCTGTACGCTCGCAGCCCTCTGGCTTTTGAAAAGTACCTCGATTTTGTAGAGCGAGTTTGGAGTGGCCCCTTCATCATCGATTCCGCGGATGCTGCTACGCGTAGCTCTGCCGCGCTCCTGGCCACGGAGCTGGGCTATGCCGACCGGGCCATCTACAACAGCATCAGCCTGGCCACGGATGAAAAAGAGGTGCAGGCGCTCAGAGACTCAGAGATCGACTCGGCCATCATCCTGGCCTATAACCCGTCTGAGCCGGGGGTGGATGGCTCGCTGGCCATCCTGGAGACGGGAGGAAAGGTTTTGGAGAAGGGATTGCTCCCCATGGCTTGGGAAACGGGCCTTGTCAATCTGCTCATCGACCCGGCTGTGGTGCCGTTAGGTAGTGGGGCCGGGTCGGCTCTGCGTTTTTCCGTGGCGGCCAAAGCGCGGCTGGGCCTGCCCGTGGGCTCAGGCATTCACAATGCCATCTCCTCCTGGCCCTGGCTCTCTCAAAAGGAGATGGCTGCCAGAAAATGTTGCGATGCGGCGGCAGCTGCCATGCAGCTATTGTCCGCAGCCGACTTCTTGCTCTACGGGCCCATTGAAAGTGCTGATATCATCTTTCCCGCGGCGGCCATGGCCGACATTCTCATCGCGG
Organism: Methanotrichaceae archaeon; assembly: GCA_016927055.1. Classification (GTDB taxonomy): domain Archaea; phylum Halobacteriota; class Methanosarcinia; order Methanotrichales; family Methanotrichaceae; genus Methanothrix. Next base: position 14,377 of record JAFGNK010000165.1, read on the forward strand.
AAGCTGTGCGCGACCTGGATATTGCGCCAGGAGTGAAGCATCCTCTGCACCGATTGGTCTAGGACGCATCCACAGGTCGTCGGTAAAGGAAAACACAACTACATCCCGGAGGAGATGATACAGGTGGCAGGTGATCAAATGGCCGATGTTAGCCTTGGAGCAAAAACTGTATACCTCATGAATATGATTCTATTATATTCCAAGGAGTTGTCAATGGAATTCAGCCGGCAAAAAGCCCTTGACGAATTCGTAAAAAGAGCATCTGAGGCTTACGGAGATCGAATCCATGGCATCACCCTCTTCGGCTCCGTTGCTCGGGGCACAGCCCGGCCCGACTCGGATATAGATCTATTAGTAGTAGTAGACAAAGAAGACTTTCGGCTTAGGAGAGAGCTTATCGGCATGGCCTTCGACATGCTGCTCGAAACAGGAGAAGATATTTCTGTAAAGGTCCTCTCTCAAAAGGACTTTGAAGCCCGTAAGGGATTCTCCTTCTTGAGGAATGTCATATCCGAAGGTGTGAAAATTGCCTGATGATGAATTGGCAGATCTGCTCTCGGAAGCCGAGAAAAGGCTTCGCGCTGCCCGTCATCTATTGGAGGAAAAATTTTATGATGATGCTGTAAGCAGGGCTTATTACAGCATGTATTTTTCGACCGTGGCGCTGCTTCTCACCAGGAACATTCGTGTTAAGACGCACAAGGGCCTCATTGCCCGCTTTGGCCAGGAGTTTGTTGATACGGGAATTATTGAACGATACTACGGGAGAGCCTTAAGGATTGCCGAAGAATTGAGATCTGAAGCCGACTACTCCATTTCCCGTGAGATCTCAGAAGAAGAAGCCTGTGAAATAATAAAGGATGCAGAAAAATTTTTGGCGCGACTAAAGGAAGCCATAAGCAATTCCAAATGAAATGCCCTCATCCCCCGCACCTTCGCCTCCATCTTCTCGGCCTTCTGCCAGGGCCTTCTTGCGATCGCCTGAGGTGGTGGCGGCGCAGGGAAGACAGATGCGGCACAATTTGCGAGTTGTTCATAGCACCATATACAACTCTCCAAAATCAGCCCAAATCCTCGTTGGCCTAACTACCTGTTCATATATAGTGCTTAACGTAACTTTTTTAAACTAATAGTACTCAATCATTTAGACATGGGACGAATGCAAGAGAAAGCACTTGTAAGACAC
>JAFGNK010000166.1 GCA_016927055.1 Methanotrichaceae archaeon
CGCAACGCCGATGATGATGCAACATGCTCTGATGCCATTATGAGCCCTATGAGTTCTGAGGCGCATAAAAATATTAAAAATTTTAAAAAAACCGAGTGGGGAAACGCAAATGAGCATGGAAAAAATGCTCTTTGATTTTCCCGTCTTTCTAAGCCTCAGAGGCCACGCGAGCTTTTGCCCATCGGCTAATGTTATCGATCAGATTCAGCTCTACGATCTTTCGAGTATCATAAAGCATCTCTGCCACTTCATGTAAGGTAAAGCTCCTCTTTCCGCCATTTTTATCGATAATATCGAGAACCTCTTCTGGTATGGATTTGCTCACAACCCGCATCTCTCCGGCTAAAACAGAGCAGGCATTTTTAAGATATTTTATGGAGAAGTCGGATGTAGACTTCCTGTCGGTGAGGTTCTTGTTGACCTCTTTGATGGACCAGCATATGGTGAGGATATCCCTATACATCTAGGCACCCTGCAGGAGATAGCTCAGTGGATATTTAAGCGCTGTGGAGAGCAATGAAAAATATAGAAGAAAAAGGTGGGGCTGGTGAGATTCGAACTCACGATCGACGGGTCTCTCCGATACTGAAGAGCATACAGCCGGAAACGTGGCTGATAGCAACTCATTTCAGTGCTCCAACGGATCATCAACAATCTCCCCGTCGAGAGATCTCAGTAGACCCGTTTTTCATCATTAAATTATACCGCTGGAGCCCGTCGCCCTACCTGGCTGGGCCACAGCCCCGGTTGTTTTAAAGCGGGCCGAGAGGGATTTGAACCCCCGACCTAAAGGTTAAGAGCCTTTCGCTCTGCCTGACTAAGCTACCGGCCCGGACTCATCCAACGTTGATGCTATATATATACGTTTCGGAAGGCAGGTTGCCTGAGAGCCCCGGCGCATGCATTTAGCAATAAATGCAAGAGAAGCTAATCTTCTGCAAAATGGAAAAAAGAAGAAAGGCCCGAAAAAAGAGATAATAAGAGCAGCAAATGCTCCTAAAATCTATTGATATATCTTTCAATCTCCCAGGGATGGACAAAAGTGTTGTAAGCGTCCCACTCCAAAAGACCCAGGCGCATTATATTGTCGAAGACGTGCTCCCCCAAAGCTTCGCGTACGACCTTGTCCGCTTCCAGATAGTCCAATGCCTCCTTGAGGTTGGCGGGCAGGGTCTTGATACCCATGGCTTTTCGCTCTGCTGGGCTGATGTGATAGACATTCAGATCCACCGGCTCTCCCGGATCGATGCCCCTCTTGATTCCATCCAGGCCTGCCGCCAGTATGACCGCAAAGGTCAGGTAGGGATTGCAGGTCGGATCAGGCGAGCGGAACTCTACACGCGTGGATAGACCCCGGCCGGCAGGAATGCGAATGAGAGATGAGCGGTTCGGTCCGGACCAGGTGATGTATACGGGTGCCTCAAAGCCCGAAACCAGACGCTTATAAGAGTTTATGAGGGGATTGGCGATGGCAGTTATAGCGCAGGCGTGCTCGATCAAGCCCCCTACGAAGAACCTGGCCAGATCGCTGATGCCTGAGGCCGTTTCGGAATCGAAGAACGCATTCTCCTGGCCCCTGAATAGCGAGATATTGGCATGCATTCCCGTTCCGGCTGCACCGTAAATGGGCTTGGGCATGAAAGTGGCACGCAGGCCCTCCCTCATGGCGATGGTCTTGGTGACATACTTGAAGGTCACCACCTTGTCGGAGTTCTTCAGAGCATCGTCATAAACAAAGTCTATCTCGTGCTGACCTTTAGCAACCTCGTGATGCGAGGCTTCCACAGTAAAGTCCATCTGCATCAGCGCCCGGATGATCTCGCGGCGCACGTCCTCAGCCAGGTCCACGGGACCGAGGTCAAAGTAGCCTCCAAAGTCGTGCGGGGTGGTAGCTGAGCCGCCATTCTGCTTTTCGAAAAGGAAGAATTCCAGCTCCGGGCCGACATTCATACTAAAGCCCATCTCCTGAGCTTTCTCGAGCTGCCGGCGCAGGACATAACGGGGATCGCCCCCGAATGGCTTTCCATTGGGCAGGTGAACATCGCAGATCATCCGGGCCTCATTGGAGCCGTCCTTGGTGCGCCAGGGCAGGATAGTGAAGGTGGACAGGTCTGGCTGCAGGACCATATCCGACTCCTGAATCCTGGCAAACCCCTCAATGGAGGAGCCATCAAAGGATATGCCGCTCTTCAAGGCCTTTCCTACCTGAGTGACGGGAATGGCCACGTTCTTTACAATTCCCGATATATCCGTGAACTGCAATCGGAGGAACTCTACGTTCTTCTCCTGAATGATCTTAAGCACCTGCTCCTGAGTGTACATTGAATTATCATCTCCTGGGCGACCCGCAGAGTTATTCATCAACAGAAATCCGCGAGATTGTGGCCCAATGCCCATATGCCAGGGCATAATCACATTAACGGTTTGGCTCAACCTTCGGTTTTAAATAGCTAACCGATGGGAAAAGGTGTTCCGGCTGCGAGAACTCTCTTGTGGAGCAATCCTCAGCGCAGCAATTATGCTTATCTAGGGTTATACTATTCATAAGGGATTTGATGTCCAGCAAAAGAGTTTTCGTGGTAGACGCGGGAGGCAGAGGAAATGCCATAGCTCATGCCTTTGCCCGGAGCGGCAACGTACAGAGAGTATTCGTGGCTCCCGGCAATGCAGGCAGCGAGATGATAGAGAAGTGCCGCCTGGCAACAGTACAGGGCAAGCCTCCAAAGACTATCTCGGAAATGCTCGCGTTTGCAAAACAGGAAAAGATAGACCTGACCTTTGTCGGGCCGGAGGGCTACCTGTCCGATGGGATTGTCAATATCTTCCAGGAGGAAGGCCAGAGAATCCTGGGCCCCAAGAGAGAGGCAGCAATCCTGGAGAACAGCAAGTGCTGGGCCAAAGATCTTCTCAAAAACCTGCATGTTCCCGTGCCGCGCTGCGAGAACTTCGATGACCCGGCTGCGGCCAGGGAGTATGTCCTTCAGTTCTGCTCGGAAAATCCAGGCCAGGGGCTGGTGATCAAGGCAGACGGCCTCGCGGCGGGAAAGGGCTCTGTGGTCTGCTCCGCAGAAGATGAGGCCCTGTCTACTATCGAGCGCATCATGGTCAACCCCAAGCTCTTTGGCCATGCGGGAGAGCGAATAGAGATCGAAAAGCGGCTGGAGGGACGCGAGCTGATGTTCTTTGCCCTAAGCGACGGAAGAACGGTCCAGCCGATGGAGTCGGCTTTGGACTACAAGCAGGCTTTTTCCGCAGACGAGGCAGTAGCCGTCCGGCTCTTTAATAAGCTCTCCAATAACCCCAATTTGGAGAACAATCCCAATACAGGCGGCATGGGAGGCTTCTCGCCCCACCCCTGGCTGGATGAGGAGCTGACCGAGAGAATAATGGATAAGATCGCCGTGCCCACCGTGCGCGGCTTTCGGGAGACAGCGGGGCACGAATACGTGGGCGTGATCTACTTCGGGCTGATGATCTCGGAGGAGAGGGAGCCATCCGTTCTGGAGATCAATGTGCGCCTGGGCGATCCCGAGACGCAGGTCATTTTGCCCCGTCTGGAGACGGACTTCTTCTTGCTATCGGAGGCCATGCTGGACAGAAAGCTCGACTCGGTGCCCTTGCAATGGTCCAGCGACACCTGCCTGGGAATATGCGCCACCTCTGGCCGGGCCATCAAGCCCCTCTCCTCGGCAGGAGGTGGGGAGCGGCCCGGCTATCCGGGAGATCACTACACCAATATGCCCATCAACGGACTCGATAAGGTGGACCCGGATGTTCTGGTCTACCACAACGGCACGGCCTTTGCCAGTGACGCAGCAGGCAAGAGAAGATTGTTTACCACGGGCGGCCGGGTGCTGACCTTGGTCGCGCGCGCAAAGAGCCTGGCCGAAGCCAGGATCAAGGCCTACGACAACATCAAGAGAATCAGGTTCAATGGAATACGCTACAGAAAGGATATCGGCCAGGGCTATGTCTAAAAACGAAAGCGTCAGAGGTAGAAAAGGGCAAAAAACCATCCCTCAATCCGGGGCAAATCAGGAGCAAAAGCAGCCATGATAGTATTCGGCCTGGAAGGGACGGCCTGGAACCTCAGCGCTGCCCTGGTGGATGAGCAGGGTGTAATTTACGAGAAGAGCGCCACCTACACCCCGGCCAAAGGCGGTATCCACCCTCGCGAGGCGGCCCAGCATCACGCGGAATACATGCCTAAGGTAGTGGGTGAGGTCATAGCCCACGCCCGCCAGCAGGGCCTCCAGATCGATGCCATCGCCTTCTCCCAGGGCCCGGGGCTGGGGCCGTGCCTGCGTACTGTGGCCACGGCGGCACGCGCCCTCTCTTTGCACTTTGCGCTTCCGCTCATCGGCGTCAACCACTGCGTGGCGCACATCGAGGTGGGCAAATGGCAGTCAGGAGCGCTCGATCCGGCGGTGATTTATGTGAGCGGAGCCAACTCCCAGGTTTTAGCTTTGCGCCAGGGCCATTATCGCATCTTCGGCGAGACGCTGGATATCAGCGTGGGAAATGCCATAGACAAGTTCGCCCGTTCCGTGGGCCTGCCCCATCCCGGCGGCCCCAAGGTGGAGGAGCTGGCCCGCGAAGCGAAGCAGTACATCCCCCTGCCCTACACCGTGAAGGGCATGGACCTCTCCTTCTCCGGCCTGTCCACGGCGGCCACCCAGGCGGCCAAGAAGTACGATCTGGCAGATGTCTGCTACAGCCTGCAGGAGACGGCCTTCGCCATGCTGGTAGAGGTCACAGAGCGAGCCATGGCCCATGCCGAGAAGAAAGAAGCCATGCTGGTGGGCGGCGTGGGAGCCAATAAGAGGCTGGGCGAGATGCTCAATATCATGTGCGAGGAGAGAGGGGCGAAGTTCTTTTTGCCGCCCCGAAAGTTCATGGGCGACAACGGCTCCATGATTGCCTACACGGGGCTGATCATGCTCAAGAGCGGGGCGACCACGCCGCTCGCCGAGTCCAAGGTGCGGCCGGGGTACAGGACGGACGACGTGCCGGTGACGTGGGCGTGAATGCGGCACCTCCAGATCGAATCGATTTCATTTTTCACAGCCCCAGCTCTCCCGTCCTGATGGTATGCGCCTCCTCAATTGGCGCCACGAAGACCCTGCCGTCGCCGATGTTCCCGGTGCGGGCATTGTCTTCAATGATTCTCACAACCTCAGCCACGCTGCCAGCACCTACTACCAGCATGAGAACCGTCTTGGGCATATCATAATTCTCCCTGCCCACCACTACGCCCTTCTGCTTTCCCCGGCCATAGACATCGAAGCGGGTCATGGCAGAAAAGCCTCCAGCCCCCAGAGCTTTGACCACCTTATCAACCAGCTCCGGCCTTATCACGGCCCAGATCATCTTCATGCCAAGAGCGTCCATAGATTTTATCCTCCTAATCGGTGTTATAAGTCCAGTTATGTTATCCAGTTATATCTGCTATGTTCTCTGAAACAGAAAGACACTCATATATTGAAACTATTTGAGAGATGTTGGGAATTTATCATAACATATCCTAAAATCAATATAATAATTTTAAAAATTTAAATATTTTGGGGAGCAAGCCCAGGCCTTAAACCTAAAGTCTGCTCCGGTGCTCTGAGATTCATGAAGCAGCGTAGCTGAAAGAGACGGCGGGATCGGTCAGATCAAAACCCTGCACATCCAGAACTATTGAGCCGTTGTAGGCGGTGGAGAGAAGCTCCAGGCCTTCTGTGCAGTTGATCTTCTGTAAGGCAAAGCCTCCCGAGACGAAGAAAACAGCATGGTACTCGTTAAAGTCGCCACTGGCAGGAAACGACAGCATCCAGCCATCGCCGTCTTTCTCGATCAG
>JAFGNK010000167.1 GCA_016927055.1 Methanotrichaceae archaeon
CGACTCCTCAATCTCCATGGCATTTCCTACAGTCAGCCCGTAGCTCGAAGCATAGTACTCTGCCTTCGCCCTGGCATTATCCAGGGCATTCTTTCTGGCCTGATCCACGGCCTTGCTCGGATCGCTTAATTCATATCCCCAAATATCTGCCTTTGCACCGGCTGACTCTGCCGCATCAATCACCTTTTGGGTCTGGTTGCTATCGCTGCTCTTCAATCGAACTACCATCTGCTCCATGGCTGCATTCACAGTCACGTCCTGACAGGAGGTGGTATTATTCACAATATTGCATATCAATTTGTGAGTGGTCAGGCGGCGCTTCGAACGATCCGGCATTATCTCCTCTTTTTTCACACCCGCCGCGATCAGGGATTCTTCCGTCAAATTCAGCAAATTGGAATTGGCCTCTTCCGCCAGAGAGAAGTTGCCGCTGATATTTTGAACACTCACCCCAATGATCACGGTGTCTGCAGGAACCTGCACAGTACCGACACCAACTACGCGAAGCGAGCTATCCTGTGCCAAGGCCTGGGCCATGCACAGAGCCAAAGCCATAAGCCCCATCAAGCAAATTAGCTTAGAACTCATCTTATCGCCTCCAATTGCTCCAGCAATATGTGGTTCGCATAGGATGTTACTGTACTTATGAATATAAAAGCATGATTTTTATCTAGGTTTCGCCTCAAAGTCATATGAAGATGAAGTCCAAGCTGCAAGTCCCAACCCGAATCTCGATTCGCCGGAAAAAGGCCTCTTTGCACTTGTGTGTGGGTAATACTTACTGAATAATTTATGAATGTGGTGCGGTTTGAAATTGCTTTCTCATACCACAACCAAAGAACCCTTTGCGGGCAAATTACCTGTCAGAAAAATGATGCTCCCGTCGGGATTTGAACCCGAGTCGAAGGAGTGAGAGTCCTTCATGATTGGCCGAGCTACACTACAGGAGCGCGGATTGGGGGTGGATTTCCTATCATTTAAGCCTTTTGGCCCTGCTGGAAATAGGAGCAATAATTTCGCAGGGCGCACTCATCATGTTTTGGCCCTCGCGCCCGGCAGATTAGCCTGCCATGCTTTATCAGGTTCAAATGCAGGGAGAGATACTTCTCCGCCGGGATTATGCGCTCTAAAATAGGCTGCGCCTTCTCCGGCCTGACATCCTCTGCCACCAGCCCCAGCCGCCACGAGACGCGGTAGACGTGGGTGTCCACCGGCAGGAAAGGCATACCGAAAGCGAAAAGGAGCACCACAGACGCCGTCTTGGGCCCCACACCGGGCAGGGACAGCAGGTATGCCATAGCCTCTTCTTTGCCCATACCAGCCAGAAAGAAGAGGGAGATTGCCCCTGCATACTGCTTGATCTGTGCCAGAGCCTCCTTTATGCGCCGGGCCTTTATCTCCGCCAGGCCGCCCGGGCGAATTCTGTCGGCCACTGCTTCATCCGAGGCGGCCAGCAGCTCCTCGTAGTCGGCAAAAGCACCCTTCAAGAGGGCAAAGGCCCGCAAGCTGTTGGTATCGCTGGTGTTCTGAGAGAGAATGGTCATGACCAGCAGATCCACGGGATCGATTTCGTCCGGCTGGGGAACGCCATATTGCTCCTCCAGAAGAGCAATGCAGGTCGCAACTCTTTGCCTGTCCATCTTTGATGAAGAGTACGTGCCTCACATTAAAACTTGGCCGGTGTCCAGGTGGCAGGGATTCTTGTCAGTCATGATGAGGACAAAACCCGGTTTTTCAAATTCAAAGTGCTGGAGCTGCTTCTTCCAGGATGCGGCGCGGCCTGTCTTCGCGCAGAACAGGCGAGCGCACCCAAACACCAGTGAGGGCTTCTCCGGCCCCTCTTCGAGGAACTATCTCGACAAGCATCGACATGCAAAGACTATTAACCAGAGAATTACAAAAATTGCACAATGGACTTTGTCGATATCTACCCATTTCTCGTAGCTCTGCTCATAGGAGCACTCATCGGCACGGAGCGCCAGCGTAGATTGGTTGAGGATAAGGTCCGGGGCGTGGCGGGCCTACGCACCTTCGTCTTGATTGCACTTTTGGGATCACTATGCGCCACTCTTTCCATCCACTACGGCCCCGGCTTTGCCATTGCATCCATGGCCACCTTTACCGTCCTCGTGGCCGTGGGATATGCGTCCTCGATAAGTAATCTGGGCAGAGTCGATTTCACAGCCGCTGTAGCCGCCGTCCTCACCTTTGCCCTGGGAATGCTGGCCAGCTTTCCCAAGAGCATGCTCCTGGCTGTGGCCCTCTCCATCATCACCACCTGGGTCCTGGCCACGCGAACCATCACCCACCACTACGTGGAAGTCCTGAGCGAGACGGATCTGCTCGATACCCTGAAGATGGGAATAATCGCCCTGGTGATCTATCCGCTCTTGCCCGAGACGCCTCTGGGCCCCTGGGGTGTCCTCAACCCCCGCCAGATCTGGCTCTTTGTGGTAATGGTGAGCCTTATCGGCTATGTGGGCTACATACTCATCCGCATCCTGGGCGCAGAGAAGGGCCTGAGCCTTACCGGCATCCTGGGCGGCCTGGTTTCCAGCACAGCCGTCACCACCTCCATGGCCGCGGAGGCAAAAGAGAACCGGGAGATACTCTCCTCCGCGGTCTTCGCTACCGCCATCGCAAGCTGCACTATGTTCCCCAGAGTCCTCTTCATCGTACTGGTGATAAACAGGAATCTCTTCTTCGCTCTTCTGCCCCATCTGCTGCTCATGACTATAGTGGGCTCGGCTCTGGCTTATTTGCAGGTAAGAAAGAACGCCCCGCTGGGAAAAGATGTGAAGGTAAAAGATCCCTTTCGCATCATTCCCGCCCTGAAGTTCGGTGCATTCTTCGCCTTTGTGCTCATCATCTCCAAGCTGGCCAATGTTTACTTCGGAGATGCAGGACTTTATGCCGCCGGCGTCGTCTCCGGCCTGGCTGATGTCGATGCCATTGCCCTGACCATGGCCTCCCTGGCCAAATCAACCCTTGTCCCCACCGTGGCCGTTACCACCATCACCCTGGCTGCCATAACCAACACTCTGGTCAAGCTCTCCATAGCCTATGTAATGGGAACAAAAGAGTTTGGCAATAAGATGGCTAAAATTTTCCTGCCAATGGTGCTGGTGGGGCTCGCTGCTATATTTTTAATCTGAGGTTAGCAACTGGAAATAAAGAAGAGCTAAAAAGATTGAGAATTATGGGCCCGACGCGATTCGAACGCGTGATCCCCGCCGTGTAAGGGCGATGTCATAACCAGCTAGACCACGGGCCCTGCCCTTTCACCATTTTCCTCGTCATATTAGATCTTATCGCTCCTATGCCTTAGCTCCGGCCAGGCAAGATCTAAAAAGATAAAAAGAGAGCCGCCTGACCGGATCATTTAGGCTCTAGGCCTTGCCCTGCCGGATGAACATGCCTGTATTAGTCTCATCAAGCAACTTCTCGGAAGGCTTTTTGGTCGCCAGGCTGACTACAATCATCACTGCCACCGATAGCACAAGTCCATAAATGCTGGGGTGCATGGGCAAGGGTGTGATGAACTTGGCGTAATAGCTGAAGGCGAATACACCCACCAGCCCCACAATCATTGACGCGAGAGCGCCTTCACGGGTAGCCCGGCGCCAGTACAGCCCGGCAAATAAGGGGGTTACAAAGCAGGCCAGCATCACGCCTATCCCCATCCAGATCAGCCAGGCCAAAAGCTCCGGCGGATTGGACCAGGCCAAATAGAGCGTAATGACAGTGGAAAGCCCGATGGCGATCCGGCTGAGCAGGGTGATGGACTTTTCCGAGGCATCCTTGTTGATGAACTGCTTGTAGACATCCCAGCCCACGTAGCTGCCAATGGTGAGCATGAGACGGTCCGTGGTAGACATGACCGCAGATAATACGATTATGGCCACCAGGGGAGCAAAGATAGCCGGGAAGACATACTCTGCCGCCACGATGAAGCTGTAGTCTGCAGGATTGGCAACTCCAGTGGGCAGAGATATGAGACCATCGCTGACCATAGACCGGGCGGCAAATCCGGTGATCTTGCACAGATACATGATCACGGCGTAGATGACAAAGGCTGCCAGCGGCGCCCACTTGAAGTACTTGATATCTCTTGCCGCCAGAACGTTGTTGACCACGTGGGGCGCCGCCGCCAGCCCGAAGGTGAGCAGGAAGAAGAAAGATACCAGATATTCAGGCGTCAGGAAGGCGTACCCGGCATAGGGCGGATGCACCTGCGGATACCAAAGGTGGGTCATATTCACATCTATGCCTGCCAGGACAACGTTGATGTGCTCGAGTCCCCCCGCACCGGCAATTACCACCGGTCCTACGAGCAGGACACCTACCAGTATCATTATTCCCTGAACCAGAGCAGCCATGCCTACCGCATAAAGTCCGCCCAGGATGGTGTAGGCCATGACTATGACTGCGCCGATCACCAGAGCCCACTCATAGGGTATCTCGAACAGCCAGGACAAGACCATGCTGATGGAGATGTACTGGCCCACCAGGTAGATGATGGAGATGAGAATGCCGATTATGGCCGAGGTGCCGCGAATGCCTCGCGGGCTGTAAAAGCGGTGTGCGAAGTAGTCCTGCACCGTCACATAGCCCGTTTTGGAGGCAACGGAGTGCAGCTTGGTTCCGAAGAACAGTATGCAGACCGCCGCCGAAAGCGGCACGAAGATCTGCTCCCAGATGCTGGGCCAGCCTGTGGCATAGCCGAGACCGGCCACGCCCAGTATGGTCATGCCGCTGCAGATGCTGGCCACCACCAGAAGAGTAAAGGTCCAGAAGCCCAGATTCCTCCCTGCTACCAGGAAATCCTCTGAATTCTTGATCTTCTTTGAGGCCAGGGCTCCAATAGCCACCAGGCCAATGAAATATAATATTATTATAATATCGCCTGTAAGATCCATGCCAGTCACCACCTCAAAGCCCAGAGCAAGAGAATTAGTGAGATGGCCACAGGCACAATTATGATTCCAATAAAGGTATCAGTAGGTAAACCAACGATCAATAGAGCCCCTCCATGATGCTAAGTGATAGCGTGTTACAAGTTAGCATTTAATAAAGCTTTCCGGTTCTAATGTGAGAAACTTTTATAGTGGGCATGCCTCTTGGAAAGGGATGAGCGAGCGACTTTCCCCAAGAGGTAGCGATCTAAAAAGACTGTGCGACACCGCAGCAAAAGCCGTAGCTTCTGTCGTAGAAGAGATGGTAGGCAGCGCCGCCAGCGGGCAAACGGTCAGGATGGGCGCGGACGGCACACCCACCAAGAGCATCGATTGCGCCGCAGAGAATGCCGTTCTCGATACACTGCGCGGCTCAGGCCTGGGCTTCAAGGTGCTCAGCGAAGAGATAGGCGAGGTCTCGATCGGCGAGAAGCCCGACTATTTCCTTCACCTCGACCCCCTGGACGGCACCTTCAACGCCATAGCCGGCATCCCCTTCTACTCCGTCTCCATATACCTATCCCAGGGCGATTTTCATTTCGGATATATCTGCGATCTGGCCCACGGCCACAGCTATTATGCAGAAGCTGGACGGGGCGCATATGCCAATCCAGGGGGCCACCTGCAAGTATCGCCCAACGCCGATCTCTCCCATTTCAGCATATCCGCTTACACCCTGCGCCCCCATAGCGGCAGGATTACGGGCATTGGCGACACCGTGCGCCGGATTCGTACCTTAGGGAGCACCTCTTTGGAGATGGCCCTGGTCGCCTCGGGAAAGCTGGACGCCTTCGTGGATCTGCGGGGCATGATGCGGGTGGTGGATGTAGCCGCAGGAAAGATCATCCTGGAGGAGGCGGGCGGAATTGTGACCGATGCAAAGGGATCCGAGCTTAAATTAGACGGCAATATGTGGCAGAAAAAAGATCTGATCGGCTCGAACGGCCTTAGGCACGCCGAGCTGCTGAGGCTCATAGGAGGCGGCCAAAATTAAGATCGGCTTTGTCTCCCGGCAGCAGCCACAGTCCATCCGGCTGGCGCAGATGCTCATCTATCAGATCGAGTGCGAAGAGAAAGGCACTGTGATATTCGTGGATGAGGATATTGCGCAGCAGCTTGGCAGAGAGGGCACGAGCGTGGCGGAGATGGAACGGCAAAAGGTCGACTTCATAGTCTCCGTGGGAGGAGACGGAACCATTCTGCGCACCATCCACAAGATGGCAGATCCGGCACCCATCCTGGGCATAAACATGGGCACGCTGGGCTTTCTGGTAGACGTGGAGCCCAAGGACGCCGTAGAGACGCTAAGAAGGCTCTTGTCGGGCTTTGATGTGGATGTGCGCTCCCGGCTCAAATTGCTGCTCAACGGAGTCTGCCTGCCTCGCGCCACTAACGAGATCGCCTTTCTCACGGCCAGTCCCGCCAAGATGATCGAGTTTGAGATCATTGTGGACGGCGCCCTCATGGAGGATTTCCGGGCAGACGGGGTGATTGTAGCCACCTCCACCGGCTCCACTGCCTATGCCATGTCCGCAGGCGGGCCCATCGTCGACCCCCGGGTGGACGCCATTGTGCTCGTTCCCATGGCCCCCTTCAAGCTCTCCTCTCGCCCCTGGGTTATTCCGGGAGACAGCGTCATCGAGGTTCGGCTCAAGCTGCCGGACAAGGAGGCGCTGGTGGTGGTGGACGGCCAGACCTCGACCACCATATCGTCCCAGGACACGGTAATCATAAGCAAGGCCAAGACCCCGGCCAGGTTTGTGAAGGTGGGCAGAGACGGATTTTACGCCAAGGTGAAGAGCAAGCTGACCTGAG
>JAFGNK010000168.1 GCA_016927055.1 Methanotrichaceae archaeon
GGGCGCCAGCCTGGAGTGAGTTCTCCTGGATAGCTGGTGACTCGCAAGGGTCTCGTGAGTTCGAATCTCACCCTCGGCGCTTTCTTATGGGTAAAATGGTCTCAATTTCTCAATTTTTTTTATCCATTTTGGCAGAGCTTCGTCCTCATCATTTCAATTGCATATCGAATCTTGACTCATCATTGATGATGCACAGGGCAGGTTCGTCCGTCCCTTGTCAACCCTTCTCAACCTCATTTATTAATCGCGACATTTGCGAATTCAAGAGCATGTGTACCCTGACGATTACCTATCTGATCTGAGCATAGCTTAGCATGTGGGTGGGATGGGCGGTGGTGATCAGAGGGCCTGATATGGAGGGCATTGATTCTTCAAAATCCATTATCAGAGGCCCTTATGTGGAGATTAGTGCTTCTGTAGCTTGCGTATTATAGGTGCAGCCAAATGCTATTTTTTGATGGCCTAGAAGGGCTCTGAAGGGCAGTCGCGAAAGGACCATTTTGTTTGGCTGGATAGACATCTTCTTTCGCAATGTGACCTTCAATCTTGGCAATTTTATCCATATTTTACGTGTACTTGGCCTTGCCACAATCCATCGCGTGGCGGGCATTTGCTACTTCGTGTAAATCAGCTATAATTCCCGTAAAAGGGACCTATAAATATATCAATCGGCTAAAATTAAGGACATACTGTCTTAGAAAACGCCGAAGCCTTTTTCTATCATACATACTTGCCAATCTTCTGAGAAGGCGAATTTAAATGGATCTAATCGACAAATTGCGTGAAACTTCCCTGCGGATTCCCGCCCAGATCGAGCATATTGGGACTGAAGAAGCAACAAAGAATGCATTCGTTTTGCCGTTTATTAATGCATTAGGCTATAATGTATTCGACCCAACAGAAGTCGTGCCTGAATTTACTGCTGATGTCGGAATAAAGAAAGGGGAAAAAGTCGATTATGCAATTCTCAAAGATAAACGGCCTATAATCCTATTCGAATGCAAATGGCATGGCAGAGACTTGGATAAAGAACATGCATCGCAACTATTTCGCTACTTTTCGACCACAAGAGTTCGGTTTTGCGTCTTAACCAACGGAATAATATACAAATTTTATTCCGATCTCGATGAACCCAATGTGATGGATTCGAAGCCGTTTTTTGAATTTAACATGCTTGATATCAAAGAGCCAAGTGTTATGGAATTGAAAAAGTTCTCCAAATCATCATTTGAACTTGATAGCCTTTTGACTACTGCCAGTGAACTGAAATACATGGGAGAGATACGAAGAGTCTTGGAAGAGCAAATGGTAAACCCTTCAGATGAATTTGTTCGATTCTTTGCCTCACAGGTGTATAGAGGAAGAATCACTCAGCCGATTATAGAGCTGTTCACGAGGCTCACAAAGAACACTTACAGGCAATTTATCAGCGATAAAATAAACGATAGGTTAAAGTCTGCGCTTGCCGGTGAGGACTACCAGCCACTAGGCGAGATAAATCAATCACAAGAGCTAAAATCCACGGAAAAACAAGATGATAGGATAATCACAACTGAAGAAGAGATTGATGGATATAATAGCGTTAAGGCTATTCTTGCGGAAACTGTCGATCCTGATCGCGTATTTATTCGTGATACCTTAAAATATTGCGGAGTTGTGCTCGATGACAGCAACCGCAAGCCCATTTGCCGTATGTATTTTAATGGCTCAAATAAATATATAGGGCTATTCAATGAAGATAAGAAGGAAGAGAAGATAGAGATATCTAGTATAAAAGATATTAATAATTATTCAGATAGATTAAAAGCTATTGCGATGTTTTATAAAGCACAGACCCCCGAACCAGAAGATAAGAACCGTGCTGTTTTTACATTCAAAGGCCAACGATACGAAGCAAAATATTGGAAGGACATGTACTCACAGATAATCAATATAATGGCGAAAGAACACGGGGATCAAATTGAAAAAATTCTCACTTTATCTGGCCGCAAGAATCTTTTGTTTTCTAAGAATCCAGGTGATCTGAGGTCTTCTGCGAAGGTTGAAGGAACAGATATCTATGCCGAGGTAGGTTTCGGTGCAGGATATTTGATTAAATTGGCGAAGAGAGTAATATCCTTGTTTGGCTATTCTGAAGAGGATCTTGCGGCTGATTATTCATAAAACTCATGGGTCTTGCAGCTCATGGCGGGGTCCTTGATGTACTGATAGCTCAACCATGCGAGGTAAGCTTGATCTAACCCAAAATTATTTCATCTGGTAACCAATCTAGCAACCGGAGGATATTTGCTTGAAAATATCCATCTTAGTTTTGCTGATGGTGCTATGGACTCCGGCATAGGCTTTGGTCTATATCAGCGGCGTGAACTTCAATGCGGCAGGTAATGATCACTACAACTGCAATGGAGAATGGGTCAGGATAACCAATTCTGGATCAAAGTCAGTCTCATTGAGCAACTGGACTTTATCTGATGAAGGGGATAGACATACCTATCGCTTCCTCAACTTCACTCTTAATTCTTCATCTTCAGTGACGGTCTACACAGGTAATGGATCAAACACCACAAGCAGCCTCTACTGGGGCAAATCTCTGGCAGTATGGAATAATGAGAATAATGGGGCAGATATCGCGACCTTGAAGGATGCACAGGGGGATATAAAGGATCAGCATAGATAGAATTGATTCTTGCTCGTCGTCCCATCTTCATTCGCCCCTTTGTATTTTATTCATACTTTATATTATGTAAAAATGGTTTGCCGATATTGTTTTCTAGAAAAAGTACTTAACCTTATACGTAGTATGCTTCTCTTCATGGCAGGAGTTCTTGGGCAGCTAATGGGGGCTGCAAAGAAAGCAAAGCACCGCTCAGATCCGAAGGCTTTAGAGCTGGAGGCGGCCAGGGAGATCCTGGCGGAGGTCTTCATGGTCAGGATCTCGGAGGTGGATGAGATGATCCAGAATCGCTTTGAGCCTGTAGGGAAAGACGATGTGGTCTCCAAAGAAAGCGGGCTGTGGCCGCAGGAATTCTGGCTGAAGGAGTGAGGCTCTTTCCCTCCTTTTCTTAGGATACTATTGCATTACTGTTTGTGATGCTGGTACAGCAAGGCTGAAGTAAACTAATGTCTTGACTTCGCGCCTTCGCGTGAAATCGGACCCTGTTGAAACTCACGCACGGCCACAAAGGCGCAAAGAACGATCGACCGTTCACAAAGGCCCATTATCCTCTCACAATCATGGCTCTAATCAGGTCCAGCTGTAATGGCCTGCTTCCCTGCGCTATTTTCCCTGTCTTCTAAAGCATACAACCACGGGAATAGGAAATGATTCAGATACTCCTCTCACCTTTCAATTTTTTCCAATCACTGTATAGTGCTTGAATTTGCCTGTCTCTGATCATGACTAGGGTTTTTACATCGGGAATCAAGAAGGTTATTCCTCCAAATGTAAGTGAATCGCAATGGGCCGCTTCCAGGAATTCGTATTCATCGCCCATCCATATTCCTTTAATGAAGATCTGCACTCCAAACGACTTAAAAATTATTCTGAGGAAGTGAACATCATTGATTCCGGTGACCGATTCCATATTACCGAACATCCTGAGTGCAGATACAATCCTATCTGCTTCTTCATATGAGCAGCAGATGTCAATATCTTTGGTGGCATCTTTCAAGCCATGCCACATATAAGCCGCACCAGCGAATACATATACGTTGGTTTTGGCTTGAACCTTCGAGCCAACATAGGCCAGATCAGCCAAGAGCTGTGCCTTATTTTCGATCATGTCTCTCCCACCACCCGGAGATTTAAAAATCCCCATCCACAACGCCTATGTGCCATGAAGCCAGATCCCGGAACGAGTATGTTCAGGATAATGCCTTTAATTCTGCCCGACGTCGTATCAATCCCTCACAATCTTGCTTCGAGATTGAATGATCTAAAGAAAAAGATTTGGGTCGGAGAAGATTGTTTAATTTTAGCTGACTCGGGTTCCTAAAAAAAGGGATGGCTTCAGGACTTCTTCTCTCCTCTCTAGAGTCTCAAGACACCGGCGTTTAGTAGCGAATGACTGGCCACCTCAATGCTTTCATCCCGTTCTGGGGATGCTTTTTCTATTGATCAAATTAGTTATCAAAAAATTTTTAATACTTTGCGACCCAAATACATTGTGCCTAGCTTTTCAGGCCGGGCAATCCATTAATTAACGAGGTCAGGAATATGTCAGATACTGAAAATATGATGGACCCGTTTAATATCGGGCTCTACGTCATCGAGGCGGGACTGGTCGGAATAGTACTTTATGCCATGGCGGTATTGCCGGCTCTATTTAAGCCAATGATCTGATCGATGGCTGAAAACTCCACGACTGAATTGGATTGATCAGCATAGCATTTTTGCAGTATACCTAGCCAAACTGCGCCAGACATTGCTGCAAAATGTTTCCTGGCTATTATATTAGCATTGGCTTTCCTCCCCTGGCCTCGTTTAATTCAGAGGAAAGAGCTTATACCAACGCCAAAGGAAAAGCTGCCATCCCTTTTCCAGTTCCTGCAGTCTCAGCAAGCCCCATTAGCCACGCTTCAGACGGCTTTTTGCCCTGGTGGGTGGTAGCCCCTGGGGCGTTGGCTTTGCCTGGGAAAAGACGTTCTGTGTGGAGGTTACATTGTAAAAGGTCCTGACGCGCCCTTCCGGATATACCACCGAGAAGCTGGCAATGCTTTCCTTCAGAGGCTCGTCCTTGCTTCCGAAGGGCATGGAATCGAAAAGATAATAGCCGCTATTGTATTTGCCTGCACCGACTACTCGCAGGGCAGCGCTGTCCGTATCTGCTTTTATGAGCTTGACTTCGCTGTATCCGCCCAGGAAAGAGATTAATTCCGGCTCCAGGTATCTGCATCCGAGAGCCATGACATAGATGCGAGTAAAGGTATCCAGGGTGTAGTTGAGCTCAAAAGTGGCATTTGCGTCTTCCAGGCGCATGGTCACATCCTTTATGTAAAGGTACTCGCTGCTGGAGGCTGCAGAGGTAGCTATCGTGCTGAGAATCAGAAAAGCTAAGATTACAGCTATATATCGCATCTTTCACCCATACATCTTGAGGATTGACGGCAGGAACAAAACCAGTCCCATTATTGCCAGAAATACTAGAAAAAGCAACTGCTGTTTTCTTTGAGCCGATTTGAACTTCGTCTCGCATAGCTCGTCGCAGAAGTTCTCGTCCGGGCGCACGGCATTGCCGCAGACCATACAGTGCTTATGCGGCATCATCTCTGTCATCGTATCACCACTTTTTGGTTTTGGTGGAGTGAGTAAATAAGGTTTTGCCTCCCTCATACGCTCTCAAGCCGGGAAAAGTAGCTTTGCTAAGCTTTGCAAGGGAAGTAGTGAGCACGGGTCAGATTGAGCTGAGGCAGGATTTGAGGAAAGGACATAGTAGCGTTATTAGACGTTGATGGGCGTGATAGGCCTGATAGCGCGGCAGACGCTAATGGGCGTAATAGACTTGATGGACATGATTGACATGATAGATGCGGATTTTAGAATGTTCCAGAAAATTTATTTCCTTTGTAGCGGAAAGCGTGTTGTAGCATTGATGGAAAGTCGCTAGAGCTTTCTTCTTTCCAGATTGCAGCTTTATATGGGTGAGAAAGTCCTATTACCATCTCATTAAGATATATAACTTTTAAAATAACATTATTGTTACAATCATGCAGTTTGATATTTTTCGTGGCGGTCTTTCTTTCAATGAAGAAAAAATTCGGGGTTTATTTTTCCACTGGAAATAAAGGGGTTAGTGAAGGGAGTATTTCGCCCGCGATTTTGCATTAACTATAAAAGGTTCCTTGCAAATAAGCTGCTCATGCTCAGAATTCCGATGATCATCTTCATGGCCTTGCTCATCTGGCTTTCGCCCATCGAGGGAGCAAGAACTTATATCGTTGACGACAGCGGCTTTGCCAATTATAATACCATTCAAGAGGCCGTTGTTGCTGCCAGTAATGGAGATACCATATACATTAAACCGGGGGAGTACAATGAAGAGGTAGTCCTGAACAGGAGCCTGAAGCTAATGCCTCTTACCGGTGAGAGCGGGCCCATAATCCTTAAAGGAGATGGCCTGGAGACGGGGATCACAATAACTGCAGAGGGCTGCTCTCTGGAGGGCCTGACCATGCAGGACTTTGCCGGGCCGGCAATTTATGTTCAATCCAGCCGAAATATCATCAGGAAAAATGTATTTAAAAATGCCAACCCGGCCATACTGGTTCGCGGCTCGAACGGCAACTTCATTGCTGTAAATAAAATGATGGACAGCCAGGGCGGCGTGGCCCTCTGGGAGAACTCGAGCGATAACCTCGTTCAAGAAAACGAGATTGTAGGCTGCAATGTGTCCATAGTGGTGCGGGAAGCTGCCAAGAACAAGATCCTCAGCAATAAAATATCGGATGCTTTCTGGGGCATCTGGCTTGAAAATGCCGGGGCTAACCAGATAGATAGCAATGATATAGGAAGCAAAAGATACGGCATATGGATTTTAAACAGCAGTGCAGTCAATGCCGCCGAAAATAAGGTGAGCATCGAAAATTCTGCTTCCGTCACCACGAACGGAATAAATCTCGCGAATGCCAGCGAAACTGTATTGCAGAGCAATGAAATCAATGGCGGATCTATCGGCCTGGCCATTTCCCGCAGCAAGAACAACAGACTGATGGATAACGCAATTGTCGGCAGCAGTAATGCCGTCTTCATGAGGGACACAATCTCGCAGGAATTTGACAATAACCGCATCAATGGTGTGGAATACGGCCTGAGGATGGAAAATTCCAGCGGAAACTCCGTCAAACAAAACACGATAGACAGCAGCACCATTGGAATCGAACTGGCCACAAGCAGACAGAACGATGTTGCAGAAAATCAGCTCTCCAACATAACAGACACGGCTGTGCAGATTGTATCCTCTAACGAAAACACCTTTTCCGGTAATCAGATCTCCGATAGTTTTAGAGGGGTCATCTTGCTGGAATCGTCTGCTAACCGGCTACAGGCTAATCACTTTCTGAATGTGGAATGGGGCCTTTACGCAGAGGCTGAGACTAAAGAGGGCTTCAACAATTCCATAGATGAATCCAATGTGGTGGATTCAGCTCCTATAGTCTATCTCTTTGGTCAGTTTGGAGGGCAGATTCAGGATAGGGATATTGCTCACCTCACCTTAGCGTACTGTGAAAACGTCACGGTAAAGAATACGGCTATCACCAGCGATGCCATGTTCCTCTTCGACTCGAAGAATAACAGGATCCTGGAGAATAATATCTCCGCATGCTTTGGCATGCGCCTGGTGCAGTCCAATGAAAATGAGATATCAGGCAACAGCTTGCTCGGCAATAGATTCAACGGAATGTTCCTGTATGGCTCTGATTTGAATCAGATCATAGGAAATAATGCCTCGCATAACAGCCAGAACGGCATATCTCTCTTATCCTGCAGCCAGAACATCATTCGCGACAATGTAATCGATGAAAATGCAGCTACAGGTGTCTGGCTAAACCTCTCTAATGATAACCAGATATTCCAGAATAATATCCGCAACAATCCACTCGGCCTGCAGGTAATGCTCTCCACAGGAAACAGAATTTTCCATAACAACTTCCTGGACAACCAGGAGCATTCGCAGGATCTGGGCGGCAACAATATCTGGGACGATGGCAATGTTACCGGTGGTAACTACTGGAGTGGTCATGTGGCAAAAGGAAATCCCAGCCAGGGTTGGCCAAGGATGATCAAAGGCGCGAGCACAATGGACCAATATCCTTTCCAGGATGAGGGCGGCTGGCTGTAGGCTGCCGCTGCCTCTCTTTCTTCTGCCAGGGGCCGCTCAGGGCTGTGCGACTGGAAAGAAAGGCTATGAAGCCATGAAGCCGCAATACTTAAGATGATGAAGAAATAAGGAGAAGGATATGGCAAGGAAAAAGAATGAAGGCAGTGGTCTTCAGTCATCAGCAGGCCTCATGAGGTATTTTGAGGCTGATGATACTGCAATAAAGCTCAATCCCAAGATGGTGCTTGGAGCCTGCATAGCTTCAGGTGCGGTAATTATGATCTTGAATATCGCTTTCGGCCTCTGGCCTTAGACGATATTGCTTTTTCTCACCTGGATTTTCGTCCTCATTTAGCAAATCCGGCGAGATACACTGCCCGTGGAACTGTCAAGCTGTCCCTAGCGGGCGTGTAGGACTTTTCGGTCCGAACCTTATTTTGTAGCTTGTCTTTTTGCTTCCAATGGGATTTTCAACGGGGCTATGGAGTCTCGGCTGCCATCTCATCGACCTCTTTTGCTCCCTTTGCCAGCAGAGCATCTTCATCTCCTGTGAGAATTGAGAGTAACCGGGCAAATTCTCCGGCATGAACCCGTTCCTCATTGGCGATATCGATCAGCACCTTCTTGGCCAGTGGATTGTCTGTGGCCTCAGCATGGGCCATATAGAGGTGAACTGCTTCATGTTCGGCAGCCAGGTCAAGGCGAATGGCTCGGATCAATTCTTGCATGGTCAGTTTGCGGTCAGGCACTTTTCCGCTGAATGGGCTGAGAAACTCGGGCATCTTTATCTCCTGGCTTTTCAATTGCCTGGGGGAGGATCTGAATGATAGACCTTGGTATCCATTTATCGGATCTATTTCTGCCAGGCTCATCGATTAACCGATATAATAGAAGTAGTTTAAAGTAAATATTTCTTTTGGGAAGTTTCTGCTTCCAAACGGCTCTAAAAGGCTGGCTATCAATTCGCGATTAGCCGTTCACAAAAGCACATTATCCTCTCCTAATCATGGCTTTAATTAGGCCCAGCAGTACTAGCCCCCTCTCCGCTACTTTATCTGCACGATTTTGACTGAATTGATAAATCGCTCTGTTGCCTCCTGATCATAGGTGGAGAGAATCAATCCTACTGCAGTGGATGGCAGGACGCCGCCCGGTCGATCCAGATGGTATTCCACTGGGAAAACCGCAACGTAGACCGGCTCGTTAGTTGGACACTTCAGGCCACGGGCATTTATTCCCGATCGACCGTCTATCACTCTCTCGGTCATATTGATCTCTTTGCATACATTTGATTTGGTGAGGGTACTGTTGGCAAGGGCCATCATGTTGGTTTGGTTGACATGGGACGCATCGCTCCTGGAATACATTATGACTGAAACCTTTATGGTATCGGCCCTATCG
Source organism: Methanotrichaceae archaeon (assembly GCA_016927055.1). Classification (GTDB taxonomy): domain Archaea; phylum Halobacteriota; class Methanosarcinia; order Methanotrichales; family Methanotrichaceae; genus Methanothrix. The sequence continues at coordinate 9,219 of JAFGNK010000168.1, forward strand.
GATACCGATGCCAGCGTCAAAGCGTCAGTCGCGATGGCTGCTTTTCCGGAAGTGCTGTCTCCATGTGACACGCTGCTTGCGTACTCGTCCATCTCCGACCAGTTGAAGATGACCTTCCACTTGCCGCAGTCCTCCGAGAAGGAAGTGACGGCCAGTTCGTCCATCATCGAGCCTTGCCCTTGCGTGGCAAGCAAAAGCGCCAGGCCGAGCAAGAAGAGGATTGTCCAATATCTTTCTTTCACGGTTTAACACCTACAGAGGAGCCATCGGGGGCATTATATTGGGATTTATTCCTTTTGCCAGATCTGTAACATCCTGGAATCTGCTCTCTCTCTTTGGGACGAGGGCTGTCTTTTCGTTCTCTTCGATGGCAGGGACGTCATTCTTTTGCTCGATGGTAACCTGCTCCGTTTGGACTGCCGGCAAAGGAGCGATGGTGACCAGGGCGGGGGTGTAGATGGATGTATCCGGGCTGATCATGGTTGCTGTAAAATCGCCCCGACTGGCTTTTCCGCTGCTGTCCGATCGGATGAAAAATCCCCTCATGGTGTCTTCTTCTAAATTAGCGCTAATGTAGATGGATGCCAGCGCCTCTCCCTCCATCGCTGCCATGGAAAAGGAGACTGCATTTTGAGAAATAGATCCTGCTAAAGCTCCGTTCCAGGGATTTTCCCCCTCGAATTTAGCCCGGCCGAAGAGGGACTCCTCTGATTGGTTCACGGCCATGATGATCTCCTCTTCTCCTAAAGAGGCTTTCCAGATTCCCTGCATGCTGGCAGAAGTAGTGGGCGCGTCCTCTTTTGTCGTCGCATTATTTTCCATAGCACTTCTATCCTCCGTCATGCGGTTGACATCATCAGACGAAAGATCCTGAGCCGGCACTAAAGATATGGATACCGAGAATGTCAAAAGAAGAATTGCCAATAAAATAAAATTTCTGATCATCAAGCCCCTAACCTCCATTTTATTGCCATTTGATCCTGTTCTTATTGAACCTCTATCATGTTAATATAGATTGCCGAAGCGAAAAGAATTGCCTAGCGAAGAGTGAGGAAAATTCGGCCGCGGCAAGTTTCAATGCTGGCCCATTTTTGCTATTTTGATTCTGTTGGCGGCTTGCCGTCATTCGCAGCCCTCATTGGCCTCGATGAACTCGTGACCACTATGACCTCTATGACATTAATGAAGTTACTGCATGTTGAAACTCTCGCTGATCAGAGTCCGCGACATTGGACCATAGCGATCCCACAAGTTAAATATATGAATCGAACTTAATGATAAATGATGGATCCACTTCAAGCCCAGATAGGCGGAGATGTCGCCAGTGCTCTCGTCAATAATATCTGGTTTCTCTTATTCATATTTCTCTTCCTGGTTCCTATGGTGCAGAGGTACTACCTGCAGGCGGCGAGAAAGAGCGTTCTGGCAAAGCTGGGCAAGTCCCGAGGCACACAGGTCATAACTCTCATCCATCGCCAGGAGACCATCAGCTTTCTTGGCATCCCATTAGCCCGCTACATTGATATCGACGACAGTGAGCGGGTCTTAAGAGCCATTCGTGGAGCGCAGAAGGATGTGCCCATCGATATCATCCTGCATACTCCGGGAGGTCTGGCTCTGGCGGCCACGCAAATTGCCATGGCGCTGAAGGCCCATCCCGCTAATAAGACGGTAATCGTGCCCCATTATGCCATGAGCGGCGGAACTCTCATCGCTTTTGCCGCCGACAAGATAATCATGGACCCGCATGCGGCCTTGGGTCCAGTGGACCCGCAATTGGGGGATATGCAGGGCAGCTACCCAGCAACGTCGCTCTTAGCGGTCGTAGGCAAGAAGAAGATTGATGAGATAGATGATAAGACCCTTATCTTCGCCGAGGAGGCAAAGAAAGCCATGAACCAGATGAGAATTCTCTTGGAAAAAATCCTGGATGGAAAGTGCGGCGGCGAGAAGCTGGACACCATCACCGAGGAGTTCCTCTCTGGAAAATATACTCACGACCATCCCTTTATGGCCGAGCAGGCCCAATCTCTCCTGGGCGATTGTGTACAGACTGATGTCCCGGAAGAGGTCTATGCCCTGATGGATCTATACCGCATGGAAGCAGGAAGGAGCCGCCCGGGCGTGGAGTATGTGCCTCTGGTGAAGCATTAAGATATCTTCAGGAGCTGGCATCTGCCTGGTATCCAAGTCTTTTTGCTTTTTCGAAGGCGGCATTTGCCTCCGGGCCGCGGCCTGCTAATTTCAAGGCATTGCCTTTGTTGACCCATGCCTGCATGCAGTTGGGATCGATTTCGATAGCCTTGTCGAAGCTTTTAATGGCTTCAACAAAATCCTCGTACCCCATCACCTGAGAAATGCCCCTGTTATTGCAGGGCTCCAAATAACCAGGATCGAGCTGTATGGCCTTATCATATGATTCTATTGCCTCGCTGTACATTTCCAATTTGGCTAAATACAGTCCCAGGTTATTCCAGCATACGGCACATTCGGGATGTAGCTTTACTGATTCCCTGAGAACAGCCACGGCTTCACTGTAGTTGCCCAGTTCATTGAGCGCCAGGGCTTTGTTATATGAAAATCCGGTTTCCTCGGGATCAATTTCGATCGCTTTCTCAAATAGCTTTATAGAAACGTTAAATTTTTTCAGCTTTGCATAGGCGAGAGCCTGGCCGTTCCAGGCGGCAGCATTTGCCGGATCCAGCTCAATGGTTTTGTTATAAGCGGCGATGGAATCGTTATATTTGCCGGACAGCCGCAGAGCTAATGCATTGCTTTGCCAGGCACCGGCGTCCATTGGCTCAATTTTGAGTGCTCTTTTAAATGACTCACTGGAATCAGAGTATCTGCCCAGAGCAAGAAGAGCCTCTCCTTTCTTGATCCAGGCGGGAGCATTTATGGGATTTATATCGATGACCCTGTTATACGCCTCAAGAGCAGCACTATAATTTTCCATGTTTGTAAAAGCCAGACCCAGGTCAAACCAGGCGTCTTCATTCTCAAAGTCCAGCTCTACGGTCCTATTCAGGGCTGTTAATGATTCTTTATTCTTGCCCAGATCCGCTAATATGAGCGCTTTGCAATGCCAGGCACCAGCCAGCTTGTCATCCCGCTCGATGGCCTTATCAAGGGCCAGCACGGATTCGTTATATCTCCCTAGATTAGCCAGGGCAAGCCCCTTGCTGTACCAGGCTAATGCCACCTCGGGATGCAGCTTGATGGATTCCTCAAAGGCTGCAATTGAATCGTTGTAGTCTCTAAGGTGAGCATAAGCAAGTCCTTTGCTGTACCATGCCTCTGCCAGATTGGCATCCAGCTCGATTGACTCATTGTAGGCAAAGAGTGCATCAGCATATCTTTCCATACCGCTCAAGGCCTGGCCTTTCTTCATCCAGGCCGAGGCATTTGCGTCGTCCAGTTGGATCGATTTGTTATAGCAATCTAAGGCCACCTCGAAGGATCCGCTCTGCATAAATTCATTTCCTTTTTGCTGCCAGTAGTCCGCTGTATACTCTTTTCCGTTGGCCGACATGTGGCAGGATATCAGGACCAATAGGATGAATATAATTTTAGCTTTGATAGGCATAACTAGAGCTCTTTTCCCAGCGAAGTCGTTGTCAATTTGACATGCTTTACACCTTTCAAGGCCATCATCCTCTCAGCCGCTCGTCTCACATCCTGCCCTTCACCTCGGAGCACTACGACCTCCAGGCAGATGTCGTGTTCTAAATGAACATGCAGGCTGGATTGTATTATCTCGCCAAAATCATGCTGGATCTGCGTGAGGTTATCTGCCAGGCCTCTTTGGGAATGATTGTATACAATTGTGATCACTCCTACCCGTTCCCCTTCCGCATCGCTCATCCATTCAAAATTGACAATATAGCTTCTAATGGCATCCCTGACCCCCTCGGAGCGGGAAGAATAACCGCGATGCAGAATTATCTCATCGAACTTATTGAGCAGATTCTCTGGCAATGAGATGCCTATTCTCATCAGATCTTGGTCCATGTATTATCGCAATCGTTAGGTAAATATTACTTAGTAATAAGCCTGTTGGATGTATAATCTGAATGAGAGATCTTGCCTGCAAAGCTTGACCCTCATACTGTATTTGTTTTATCAATGCAAAAGGTCTATGTCCATTGCAGTTTTGGCGTCTCTAATTGCCTCAGGCTAATTAAAGGTTTTATTACTTAAATTAATATTGCGTAAATATTTTATGATTATATGCTATGATAATAAAAAAAGCACAAATTTCTTATAATAAATCTAATTATAAGTAGCAAAAAAAAGAGGTGGGAGCTTGATTAGACATGGGTTTGTATAAGTTTACCTCTGCGCTGCTTCTTTGCATCCTGATATTCGGCGTGGCGAGCCAGGGTGCGGAGGATTCCAGTGGGAAAGTCCTAAAGATCGGCACCGCCAATGTGGTTAAGTCTGCTAGCATCCTGGGTGACAGCAGCATGGGCGTCTTTGCCTATCTTTCCAATCCGACCTTGATGAAGATGGCCCGCAGATGGAAAGATAGAAGGCCTGACGGCAAAGAGTTATGAGGTCTCTGAAGACGGAATGATCTGGAAGTTTACCCTCAGCGACGACCTGTACTGGAGCGACGGAGAAAAGCTCACGCCGGATGATGTGCAGTTCACATTTGACTATCTGGCCGAAAATTACCCTGCTGCAGGCTGGATGAAAAATACGGTGGACAGCATTTCCGTGGAAGACGGGGCAGTAGTCTTCAAGCTGAATAAGCCCTATTCCCGGCTGAACCTGGAGTTTGCAACCTATCCTATCCTGGCCCGGCACATCTGGGAGAAGGTGGAAAAGCCCATGGAATACACCAATGAAGGGGAGAATGTGGGCTTTGGTCCTTTCTACATCGCCAGGACGGACCTGGGTGCCGGCGTGATTTACTTCCAGAGAAATCCCTATTGGAAGGGCACTTCACCCAAATTCGATTCCCTGGAGATTCATACGTTCAGCAATATGGACGTGCTTTCCCTGGCTTTGGAGAAAGGAGACGTGGATGCCTACTACAAGTATGCAGGGACCTATCCTTATGCCAGCATCCAAAAGCTCAAGGATACCGGCAACTTCGATTTTGTGGAAAAGGACAACATCGGGCTGATATTTCTGGGCATGAACCTGGAAA
>JAFGNK010000169.1 GCA_016927055.1 Methanotrichaceae archaeon
ATGCTACCAGCATGCTACCGCATGCTACCAGGATTTCAGGCCTTTTCCTAATCTCCCTATTCTCAAAATACTGTAATTACTGCAAAATGGCTCCCCCAGGTTCAGCACTCTGTCAGCTCTCCATTTACCGTCTCAATAGTTCCACCTAAATAGTTGAAGTTACAATTGTCAAAAGGCATTTTCCGAATAGATCGGAAATGAGAGGCGGATTTCAATGGTGCAAGCGAAAATGGGTGATACTGTAAAGGTGCATTACAGCGGTAAATTGAGTACCGGCGTTCTCTTTGACACCTCGGAGGGATCTGATCCCCTGCAATTTGAATTAGGCTCAGGAAATCTCATCCAGGGATTTGAAGAAGCGATTGTGGGAATGAGTCCCGGCGAATCCAAGACCGTGCAGATCCCTCCTGAGAAGGCCTATGGCAGATACCGGGAAGATCGAGTCATAAAGATTGATAAAAAAGATCTTCCGGAGGGTATTGTTCCTGTAGAGGGCATGACTCTTGAGATCTGCGCTTCCAATGGTGTTATGGTTCCGGTTCAAGTTTCGGAGATTGAAGGAAGCACAGTCACTCTTGATGCCAACCATCTGCTCTGCGAACAGACTTTGACCTTCGAGATTAAGCTCATAGAGATAGTAAAAGGCCAGGAAGCGAAAGGTCAATAGAAGAAAAAGGCGGATATTTCGCGAAGGAATAGGGCCGTCAATGGCAGGTCCAGCTTATTTACATGGGCCGGCCCTTAGGCCGAGAGCGGAAATTGGCTGACAGTAAAGATAGTGTACCATATATATTTATGGACGATTGTAGAATATTGGTATCAGAGGAGCCATGGTTTGAACTGAACATAAATTTGATATACCATTGAATAAGAGAGAATACGGAGATAATGTTCACTGCCGTTCGGAGGGGACGGCAGTAATTATAAATTAAGGTGGGAAAAAAGTTTTGGCTGGGCGTGCAGCGGTATTTATTGATGGTGCTTATCTAACCAAGATTCTAGATGTTGATTTTGGCAAACCCAAGATCGACTTGGCCGGATTTTCGGATATCCTTTGTGGTGAATATGAGCGGTTGAGGACCTACTACTATAATTGCATGCCTTACCAGAGTTGCTCTCCCACGGAGGATGAGCGCCGCAGGTTTTCCTCCATGGATAAGTTCGTCTATACATTGAGAAAGCTTCCCAGATTTGAGGTAAAGCTGGGGCGACTGGGCTGCGTGGGTGGCGAGTTCATACAAAAAAGGGTGGACATCGCTTTAGCTGTTGATCTTGTGCGGCTTTCCTGCGGCAGGATGATCCAAAAGGCAGTCATTGTCACAGGTGATAGCGATTTCCTGCCTGCCATAGAAGCAGCAAAGGAGGCAGGCGTGCTGGTGACTCTCTACTACTCGCAAAGCTCCATTCACGACGAGTTGCTGTCCGCAGTAGACGAGAGCGCGGTCATCAGCCATGATCTGATCAGCGAGGTTGCAAGATAGCTCTCCTTATTTCATGGATAAAGGATAACAAAAGCTGCAGGAAGCATGCTGCAGCTTTTTGCTCATTCAACTATTTTTCTTCGCTTTTTCGTCTTTGGCGTAGACATCCCGCAGATCCACGACCTTCTTTGACTTTCCGGCCGTTCGGGGGATGGACCCTTTCTCCACCAACTCGATCTTGCTTCTCACATTGAGCACGGACTTCAGCTTCTCCTCCGTCTTTTTCTGGATCCTGGCCAGGTCGGCCAGCTCTCCTGTGAAGGCCTCGTCCTTGAGCTCCACCTGGATACTTATCTCGTCCAGGCCGTGCTTCTTTCTGTCCACAACCACCTGGAAGTAGTTGCCAATCTCAGGGATGCTGACCAGCACATCCTCGATTTGGCTGGGGAAGACGTTGATACCGCGCACAATGAGCATATCGTCTGCTCTTCCCAGGAACCTGTGTAGCTTTCTGCTGACCCGTCCGCAGCTGCATTTCTCTTCCATGATGTAGGTCACGTCGCCGGTGTGGTATCTGATGAGCGGCATGGCCTCTTTGGTCAGCGAGGTTACGACCAGCTCACCCGGCTCTCCCGGCGCGCAGGGCTGCTCATTTTTATCCAGGATCTCAATCAGGAAATGGTCCTCCCAGATGTGCAGGCCATCTTGCTCCTGGCACTCGAAGGCCACTCCCGGACCCATCATCTCGGAGAGGCCGTAGGAGTCATAGGCTTTGATGTGCAGCGTCTCCTCCAGCTCCTTCCTCGATTCATCCGACCAGGGCTCGGCTCCAAAGCAGCCGATGCGTAGCTTCAGCCTGTCCACCACGCCTTTCGCCTTGGCTGTCTCGGCCAGGTAAAGCGCGTAGGAGGGAGTGCAGTGCAGCACCGTCACCCCGAAGTCCATCATGATCTCCAGTTGCCTCTCTGTGTTGCCCACGCCGGAGGGCACGGCCATGGCTCCCATGCGCTCGATGCCGTAATGAACTCCCAGCCCACCCGTGAAAAAACCGTAGTTCACTGCATTCTGGAAGATATCACCCTTCTCAACTCCGACCATCACAAAGTCCCGGGCCATGAGGTCCGACCAGGTCTCAATGTCCTGGGCGGTGTAGCCGACCACAGTGGGCTTGCCGGTGGTGCCTGATGAGGCATGCACCCGCACGATCTCTTCTAGCGGAACGGCAAAAAGGCCGAAAGGATAGTTGTCACGCAGGTCCTGCTTTTTGGTAGTGGGAAGCTTCACCAGATCCTTGAGGCTCCTGATGTCCTGCGGGGTGATGCCCGCCTGCTTGAATTTGTTCTGGTAAAATGGAACGTTCTTGTAAACCTTCTCTACAACGCTCTTGAGCCGCTGCAGTTGCAGCTCCTCAAGCTCCTTTCTCTCCATGAGCTCCAATTTCGGTTGCCAGTAATTCATTTTCATACCCTGGTGAAATTTGATTTGTTTGTCTATGCTATTCGGTGCCATGAGAGAAAACGTCAGGGTATATCAATAATTCCCATGCTGCCTAAAAAATGAGCAAGGATGGCCGGCAAGGCAAAAAGAAAACCCAAATAAAAAAATAAGGAATGCTAAGGGCGACTCTGCTCATCGCCCTTGCATCATCTTCTTGATCTGCCTTTGCAGACTGTCCAGCTCCCCTGTCGAGTAGAGATAGTACCCGGCGCCTATAGCGATGAGCAGCACCAGGATCAGGGCAATGAGCCAGGTGTTGCTCTGCGCCTTCTCCACATTTATCGTCTTGCTCTGCTCATCCAGGCTGATTCTTGTCAACCCTGGATCCCTGGGCTTATAGCTGAAGCTGATTGTGGAGTTCTCGCTCGCCTTGACAGTTGCATTCTTGGAGTCCACAACGGTCTCGTTGGCCTTCAGCTCCAGCAGGCGGGAGTCGTCATTGCGCCCTACGTTATTTACAATGGCGGAGATCTTCATCTCGCTGCCTGCATTGGCCTTATCCGGCACTATAAGTTCAATGACCCTCAGAGATGAGGTTATCATGATCTTCTTGGTGGCGGAATTGAAGCCCTCCTTTTCGGCCTTCAAGGTATGCTCACCGGTGACATTGGCAGAGTAGGTCATCGTTCCCTGGGCGCCGGTGCTGCCAATGCTCTCTTCATCCAGGAATAAGGATGCAGCATCTACAGTCGTCTGGTTGATGCCCTGCACTACAGTTATCAGGAAGTTTTCTCCCTTGACAACCTCAGCCGGTGCATTGATGGTGAGCTGATTGGTCAATGTGGCATTGGCCTGCTCGAATGCAGACAGACTGGCAGCCTCTGCTGCCGTCCTTACAACCATGCTGGCCTTGCCGTCGTTATAGCCCTTCTTCTTAGCAATAACCTGGATCGTGCCCACGCTTGAAGGCGTGTAGCTGACGGATCCTGAAATGTCAGTAGATCCAATGGAGCTTCCATTCAGCAGGATCTGAACCCCGTTTAGACTGGTGGTACCGGACTTGACGCTGATGGTCACCGGCCTGTTGACAACTGCCCCAGATAGGGTTAGTATCAGCTCCTCGCCTTCTCCCGGCTTGATGGCGATAGGTGCCATCAATCTGTCGTCGCTGTCGGCAACCACGAACTTCAGGTTCTCCATTATCTCAATGGTCTTGTCCCTTGCCAGGCTGAAGGAATCATCGTTCTTCATGGTGATGCCGTCATCATCAAGCGTTTTCACCTTCATCTTGCCGTGTATCTCTCCCTCATCCACAGACTCCGGGCTATCAGAGACCTGGAAGATGCCATCCACCGTGGCCAGATCCGACTCTGTGCTGCGGAAGACACTCTCGACGTGAGCCGCGATTATGGGCACATCCTTCTCTGAGCCTACGTTTACCTTGTACAGGTAGTTGGAGGCCCTGTCCTGGGAATTGGATGAAGGAGTGACGACTCTACTATCTACTTCTTCTCCGTCTCTAACCAGTGCGAGGAAGACCTTGTTTCCATTCAGATCAACTGATTTAATGCGCAGCTCATATCCTTCTTCTAAAGAGAGAACCGATCCGCTGGCTATGGTCCTGCTCATGTCGTCATCAATCAAGACCTTTCTAAGCTGGCCTTCGCTTATGGCGCTGACCTCATCGGTAAATGCGGTCTTATTATTGTATCCTGCGAAGTACTTGTCTGCCATAAAGCCGATGACATCGTATTCGCCCCAGGATTCAAACTCAAAGCTCACCGGCTGGGGCGTTGTCTTGTAGGTCAGATCTCCTTCCTCGATCTTATTCTTGCCACTTATCTTGGCAATTAGGGTCTCTGTTCCCACATCCTCGTCTATATCGTAGTAAAAGCCCTCGAAGTTGTAAACATCCCATGTGAAGTCATCCACATCCGAAGGATTGATCACTGTGCCCCTAACTTCCTGAGGGCCAGCCCTTTCTACCACCGGTGCAAAGCGCAGTTCATCTGCATCTGCAACCAGGAATCCTACCTCGCCAAAGATGTTGATCGTGTTTCCTTTCTTCAGGTTGATAGAATCTTCGTTCTCCATTTCCACGCCGTTTTCGCTGACGGATTTCACTTCCATCTTGCCGTACTGGTCGCCATTTTCAACCGAGGCATAAGTGTCAGATAATTGGAAGATACCATCTACTGTAACCAGGTCTGACTCGGTACTGGCAAAGACGTTGGATATATGAGCAATGATGATGGGCACATCCTCTCCGGATACCTCTATCTCATATTCATAGGTGGAGCTCCTTAGGTTGCCCTCCGGAGAGACGACTTTGCTATCGATCTCTCTTCCATCCTTGGCCAGGGCCATATAGACCTTATTTCCGTTGATATCTATTTGCTTGATGCGCAGCTCATATCCCTCTTCCAAAGAGAGAACAGATCCTGCAGTTATCGTCAAATCATCATCGTTATCTATGAGCACTCTTCTCAGCTGGCCGTCATTTATGAGGCTCATATCCCTGTCGAGGATCTCGCTCGCTTCGTATCCTGCGAAGTACTTCTCAGCCATGAAGCCTATAACCTGATAGGATCCCCATTGGCCGAATTCAAAATCCAGCCTTTCTGGCGTTGTGGAATATACCAAATCGCCGGAATCGATAGACCGTTTTGATCCCAGCCTCACAGTCAGCTCTTCTGTTCCTACATCGTTCTTCATATCATAGAAGAATCCGGAGAAGCTCTTTTCATCCCAAGTATACTCGTCAGAACTGATTCCTTCTCGCCAGATGCGGTCATTTGGTTTTTTATCAGTCTCTTCCTCAGGTTCTGCGGCCCCATCTTCCGTGACATTTTCTGATTCATTCGCAGAAGCGTCATCCAATACAGTTTCCGGTTCGTCGGATGTGGTATTTTCCAAGTCTGTGATTTCTGCATCAGTTGTATCATCGGAAACCACTGTTCCCAATGCCACATCCTCGGGAGGAGCAATGCTAGCGTCTGCAGTAGCAGTTCCTGCCAGATCCGTCTGGGCCACATCGTTTGATGCTACAGGCGATGCTGCAGGTGCTTGTGTCTGGATCATATCCGGCGTTATGGTTTCATCCCCTGCCGGAGTTATTGTCACTTCCTCAGGCGGAGTTATTGTTTCATCCTCTGCCGGAGTTATTGTCACTTCCTTTGCAGGTGTGATTTGCGTATTTGCCGTCTCCGCGGGGGCAGAAGCGGTTTGGGCCGGCTCCTGGCTGGCAGTGGCTTGTATGGCACTGCTTTCTGAGACAGGAGCTTCCTCACTTGCAGCCTTTTCGGGGGCTGTAGAAGGCTCGGAATTTGCGGGCTGCCCGGCAGATGGCAGGGGCTTGAGCCCCGTGTTTCGTTTGGCCAGTTTTTCAGCAGATACTGTCTCTCCCTGTGTGCTCTTGGAAAGCAGGCTCTGACTAATGATTGGGGCCTCCCCGTTTGCTGCAATATCGTTCTCAGAAGCTGAGCTGGTCGCAGTCTGTGGGGTTTGCGCCAATACATCAATTGGCAGAGCCGTAGCTATTATTAAGAGAAGCAGACAGACTCCACCGATCCTGACGTGATACATAGATCTCCTCCATTACATGACAGTTATAAGCTATTTAATGATATTTTAATCATTTATATTTTTTTGCTTTTGTTGAATTGCTTTCCTTATTTTCTTTAAATCTCCCCATAATTGCCTGACGAGACTCCTATTTTAGGAGCTACTACGCTATCATGACTTACGCCTTACCTTGCACGAAATGCACTTTTCATTTATAAATGTGATCACAACCGCATATAAACCGTCTGCTTTAGTTTTAAGAAGCCAGGTTTTCACAGAGGTCTTGCATATTTGATAGAAAGATCAAAGTCCATAACATTTAAGTGCTTGGCGCCTTATGAAATCGTGGGGATTTTCAGTATGGGAAAGATTATATTTATTATGGCAGGGCTGATATTTGCCCTGCTTTTTGTAGGACTTTCCGCTTCTCAGGGCATGGGAGGCTCTAAAGCCTACGATCAGAGTGGCAATAACTTTATGGGAACTCCTGTATCAAGCAGCAATCAGGTCAGCACAGTGATACCTGACTACTTAAGCCCTTATAGTGCCGGAAGGCCGGAGTTGGACCCCTATGGAGCAGGCGTGAGCGCTTTCAACTTGCTGCTTGAACCTGCCGATCCGGCAAATGGGGGCCTGGTTGTGGGGGGCGGCGAGAAGCTGGCCAATCAGCTCTACCTGCAAAGGGGAAAGGACCTTTCAACACAGGGCAGAGTATCTCTAGGCGAGCAGTATGTGCTCTGGGCACGAATAAACGGGAAGGGCAGCTTCTTGCTTTACGATTATAACAGCCAAATCTTAAACCAGGGCATTGTCACGCCGGGCTGGTACAGGATAAGCGGCGCATATGCGAATTATCTTGGCGAGCATATCTATCGCTTTGTCTCGGCGGGACTGGCCAGCAATAATCTCTCCATAATGGTGGACCCGGGAAGCTATCCCACATCCTTTAGCCTGGCCGGACGGGTCCTGGATCAAAGCGGTCAGGGCATGCCCGGCATTAAGGTGACTGCCACCAATAATGAGGGCGGGAAATTCTCAACAACCACGGGCCCTGCCGGATATTATGCCATCGATGTGGCAGCGGGAGTCTATCTCGTCAATGCCGAATTTCCGGGATATATATTCACACAGACCTCCGTTCAAGCAATAACCGGCGTGGTATCAGCAGCAAGGCCAGTTGTAGGAACACCGATGGGCAGTGCTCCTCCTTTAATCTGGCCGCAACAGACGGTATGAACTCGTAGCAGAAAATGATAGAAGCCAAATGCAGACCGTACGGCAGCCTCTGCACTGATCTTTAGCCTGCGTCCTTACGAGGCCAGGGCCTTGCGGTCGCTTTTGCTCTGCTTCTCGGCGATTACCTGGACAGGTGCCCGCGCTGGCGGACGTGTAGTGGACTGATCCGGCTATATCGGCAGCTGCAACGAAGCTTCACAAGTGTTGCTCTTCCAGAAAAAGAACTTTGCCTCCTTTAAAGCGGTTATTGCTGCAGTGCAAGGTAAAATGGCTGAGCAAAGCTCAGGACTCCAGGCGCCTCGCTGATAACTGCTGCGCCAATGGTGC
>JAFGNK010000170.1 GCA_016927055.1 Methanotrichaceae archaeon
GCCATACTCTACCGCCGGGAACTGCAACTGGATGTGGAGAGGAGCAGCATGGCCGTCCTGGTGCAGGAGATCGTCGCCGGGGATAGATCCGGGGTGGCCTTCAGCCAGAGCCCCAGCGACCCGGAAAAAGCCATGATAGAAGCGGTTTTTGGCCTGAATCAGGGGCTGGTGGACGGAACGGTCGAGCCGGATCGCTGGACAGTAGACCGAAAAACGGGAGCAATATCCGAGCACCACGCCCCCCATAGAGAGACTGCTATTATGCCCTCTGCGCAGGGTGTGAAGCTGGAGTTGCTCTCGCCCGAGATGGCAAATCAGCCGCCTTTAAGTGATGTCGAGGTATCTGAAGTCTTTTCCCTGGCTTGCCGGGCTGAGAGGCTCTTTTCCATGCCCCAGGACACAGAGTGGACGGTGCGATCTGATGAGATCTATATGCTGCAATCCCGGCCCATTACCACTATTGAAAAAGATCAAAGGGCCGAATATCTGGGTCTGCGCCGATCCCTGAAGAATCTGAAAAGCCTCAGAAAAAGAATTGAGCAGGAGATAATCCCGGGCATGAATTCAGAGGCATCAGAGCTTGCCGCATTGGATATTACGGGACTGGCAGACCAGCGGCTCGCCCAGGAGATCGAGAGGAGGGCAGCCATTTTTCAGAAATGGCACGATACTTATTGGCAGGAGCTGATACCCTTTGCCCATGGAGCCAGGCTCTTTGGCAGATTCTACAACGATACTCTGCAGCCCTCCGATCCCTATGAATTCCTGGACCTCTTGGCCGGCTCGGAGATGATGAGCCTTAAGAGAAATAAATGGATGCAAGAGACAGCTAGCCGGCTGAGAAACGATCCGGATCTGGCGGAGAGGCTGGAGAGGGGCGAAAGCGGAGAGGAGATCGGCCTTGATGCCTTTTTAGCCGAATATGCGCTGCTGGCCATGGGCCGTCCGGGCATGATCCACACCCTACTGGAGATGGCCAAAAATCCCCCCAGAAAGCAGAAGAGCTTTGACAAGAACAATCTTGTGGAGCAATTCCTGTCCCACTTTAAGGGAGACGATCGGCTTGAGGCCCAGGAGATCCTGGATCTGGGAAAAGCCAGCTACAAGATGAGAGATGATGATAATATCTTCCTGGGACGAATCGAGGCTCAGCTTGAATCTGCCCTGCAGCTAGCCAGGCAGAGACTCATGGCCCGCTGCTTGCCGGGTGAGAGAGTGGCCTGGCAGGAAGCAGTGAAGGCTTTGAAAGATCCAGAATACTTTCCTGTAGCTAAACCTGTAGCGGACAAAAAACCGAGCATGGTGATGGCGAGGCAGATCGTAGGCCAGCCGGCAGGTCCCGGTGTCGGGGCAGGAAGGGCCAGGGTGGTCATAGCCGCCCAGGATCTCTTCAGTTTCAAATCGGGAGAGGTTTTAGTCTGCGACTCATTGGACCCCACCATGACCTTTGTGGTTCCACTGGCCTGCGCCATTGTGGAGCGAAGAGGTGGAATGCTGGTCCACGGATCGATCATCGCCCGGGAGTATGAGATCCCGTGCGTAACCGGCGTTTTGGAAGCTACAGAGCAGATTCGAACCGGAGACTGGCTGACGGTGGATGGCTCCCTGGGGATAGTGACCATTGAGCGCAGAAGCTAGAACGGGAAGAAAGATCAAGAGGCACTAATGCCGCTTCCCGCCTTCTCCTGACGAATCATGTATTGCAGCACCAGAAGAACGCAGATGTTTCCTGCCAATCCCAAGAGGGCGAGAAACTGCGCCTTATAAAAGAGAAATACCTGAACCAGGAAGATCTGAACCAGTACTGCGTCCTTGAAGAGATAGTAAGCCTTCAGCCTGCTGCTCTGCATCTTCATTCCGGCTGCCATCACCAGACCTGCCGCCAGTATTGCCGAGGCCAGTCCCGCTATATCGAAGAAAGAGAGCGTGGGAAAAATGGTATGCAGATCCACCCGCCACCGCAGCTTGGCATAGAGCAAGAAAACGCCCAGCCCCAGGGCAAAGAGCGATTGAAAAATGAAAAACGCGATCACAGCCTTCACGAACCAGGATTTTTGCACCAGCTTTCGGTAGCTCTTTCTGATGCGATGCTTAGCAGCAGTATAGAAATCGGGCTTTGGAACAGGCACCGAATCTGTGGCATAAAGTAGCTCTCGCAAGGCTTTCGTTACGGGATTGCAGTGAGAGCATTCCTTGAGCAAGTCGAGCGCCCTTCTTCTTTCCAGGTGATCGAGGTCCTCCAAGACCACCTCTTTAGCCAGCTCCAGAGCATTGATCAGCTTCTCCTGTTCACTGAGCCTGGGCTTATTGACAAAGTTCTCTATGACCAGGTAGAGCAGAATGAATATCACATAAATCAGGGCCACAGTGGGCCGGTAGAAATAGTCGTTATCGCCTGTGATGAACTTGCCCAGCTCGTCTATGAAGGCCCCAAATCCAAAGCCACCCAGGATGGCCACCAGATAATAGGCAAATTTGTTGATGAAGCCTAAAGAGATGACTAAAGAAATCATCATGAGCACTCCGCCCAAAAAAACATGAGCAATGTGCAGATTGCCGGGGCAGATGCTCGGATAACCGGTCAAGGCCAAAAAGAAGCGAATGCTTAAAACCGAAAAGGCGGCTGTGACCAAGAAAAGCTCCAGAAGGCTTGCTGCCGCATGATTACGCATTAAGTGCCGGTTGAATAGCTTCGTTGGATATCCCCAATCCTGACCATGCTTCAAGAGGAACGGCCAAATCCATCTACAAGTTTTGTAAGTATTTTAAGTATGCTATTGAGCTAACGGAAGCTGGCGAACTGTCATAAAACGGCGAAGGTCATAAAAATATATTTTAAGCATCTTCCGCCAGATAGTAGTATTCGCCCTGCTCCTTTTGCGTTCTGTCCAGCCTCGAGTCCGGCTTATTGACTCTGGGGCGATGCGTCTCCTCATCGCGCCGGAAGGTGATGTTGATGGCTTTGAGAAATGCGTTCATGCCCTCACGCATCTCCAGAGGCGTATGAGCAATGCCGAGAGCGCCAGGAGTGCCCTCAAAGACCATCAACCTCTCCGCGAGCAGGTCGATGAGATAGATGTCGTGGTCCACAACCAGCAGCGTCT
The DNA here is from genome assembly GCA_016927055.1 of Methanotrichaceae archaeon. Classification (GTDB taxonomy): domain Archaea; phylum Halobacteriota; class Methanosarcinia; order Methanotrichales; family Methanotrichaceae; genus Methanothrix. Next base: position 3,105 of record JAFGNK010000170.1, read on the forward strand.
TCTCCGAGGACTCGGCAAAGCGCCTCATGACCTTGGCCGCCAGCATCCTCTGCTCCACATCCAGGTGGGCAGAGGGCTCATCCAGCAAATAGAGGTCAGCCTTGCGACTGAGGCAGGCGGTAATGGCCACGCGCTGCAGCTCGCCCCCGGAAAGCTCAGTCAAGACCTGATCCATAAGCGGCTCCAGGCCCATGGGCTTTAAGATCTCCGTCTGGTAGAAACTTGTGTCGAAGTCAGGAGTCACGCTGCGCAGGAGGCCCCGCACAGTTACATCAAAATCGGCTTTCAGATACTGCGGCTTGTAGGAGACCTTAAGTGAGCTATCGAAGAAGCCCATAGTCGGCTTTTCTGCGCCCGCCAGGACCTTGATGTAGGTACTCTTGCCGATGCCGTTCGGACCCAGGATGCCCACTACCTCCCCGCGGCGAATGATGCCGGGTTCCGCTTGCAGCGAAAAGGAGGAGTACTGCACCGTAAAGGCATCATAAGCCATGAGCAAGGGGATCTCTTTCTCGATCCTGGGAGCATGCACCTCAAAGCTGATGGATGTATCGCGGAAGCGCACATTCTCCTCAGGGAGGTTGCCGCGCAGGTACTGGTTTATGCCCACTCGCACTCCTTTGGGCCTGGTTATGACGCCGTAGGCCCCGGGCACGCCGTAGATGAGATGAACATTTTCCGCGAGAAGGTCGAGCAGGGCCAGGTCATGCTCCACCACCATGACCGCCTTATCCTTGGCCAGGCTCTGCAGGATGCGAGCTACGTTGATGCGCTGGTAAATATCCAGATAGGGGCTGATCTCATCGAAGAAATAGAAGTCCGCGTCGCGCGCTGCCGTGGCCGCTATAGCCACCCTCTGCAGCTCTCCGCCGGAGAGGCTGGATATCTCCCGGTCCAATAGCTTGTCTATGGAGAGCCTCTCCACCAGATCAGAAAGAGCACCACGTTCGTCAGTTTTTTCCAATAGACCGCTCACCTTTCCGGAATAGCTCTTGGGGATGCGATCCACATACTGAGGCTTATAGGATGTCTTGACGCCCTTGTCGGCCACCCGTTTCAAATAATCTCCCAGGGCGCTGCCGGCAAACCTCTGAAAAACATCATCCCAGGAGGCATTCTCGCCCAAGTTAGGTCGCAGGATGCCGGAGAGTATGGATATAGCCGTACTCTTTCCTATGCCGTTGGGGCCTAATAGTCCGGTTACCCGCCCATCAACCGGCACAGGCAGACCATAAAGCGCAAAGCCGTTCTGGCCATACCTGTGCACAGGGTCCTCCATCTCTTCCGGAAGATTGGTGATGGTAATGGCCCCAAATGGGCATTTGCGCACACAAATACCGCAACCCACGCAGAGGTTCTCGGTGATGAGGGGCTTACCGTCCACAAAGACGATGGTCTCGTCGCCCGTGCGCACAGGCGGACAGAAGTATTCACATTCCTTGGAGCACTTGCGGGGCTGGCAGCGGTCGCGGTTGATGATGGCTATCCTCATGCACTACCTCAGTTGAGAAGAAGCGTCCAGGTAACCAGCCAGAGGTCGATTACCATGAACTCCACGTAGATCCAATCTTTGGTCTTGAAGCTTGCTGCATCTATATTCATAAAGGCATAAGTATATTTTTGAATGGCGAAAGTGACGGCGATTACCAGGAGCATTGCATTGTACCAGGGGAGCTCCATTCCCATGACAGATAGGCTCCAGGGATCTCCGAGCCCGCTAGCAACATGATAGCAGGCAAAGCCCGCCGCGGTCCCCAGGATGGAAGGATACACGGTCTTGATGATTCCATCGATGCGATCCTTTCTCCGTTCGGCTGCGCTCTTCGGCTTGGCTTTGGGCGGTAGGGTGGGTTGTATTTTAGCTATCCTTTCGCCTGGCTTTTCCAGATTTCCAGGCAAATGCCGTTGGTCTTCCTTATTGCCAGCCTTTCTATCTTTCTTGGCCATCCAACCTCTGGATTTCATTATATGATAATAGCGTTTTGGTCCGGGAAAAGTCCAAGTACTATAACTTTCAAGAGCCTCTGCATGTGTACGTCGTAGCGGATGCTTCGGTATTCATCTGGGGGAAAAGGCCAGCAGGTGAACTGATCACAGTCCCGGCTGTTGAGGCGGAGCTGAAAGATATAAGGACAAAGTCCCTGCTTCACATCTTCGAGGCGCGGGTGGAGAGCCCCACCACCCAGGCACGGAAGGCAGCAGAACGCGCCGCGGCAGAGACCGGAGACCTCAAAGCACTGTCCTCCGCGGATTTGGATGTCCTGGCAAAAGCCCTGGAATATAGAGCCATTCTCGCTACCGATGACTACGCGGTGCAAAACGTCGCCCTTCACCTCGGCCTGAAGATCGAGCCCATTGGGCAGCCCAGGATAAAGAAATTGCTAAAACATGTCCAACGGTGCCAGGGCTGCGGTAGAAGCTTCGAGGGTGAAGCTTGTCCTGATTGCGGAACTCCTGCCCGAAAGAGAAAGAGGTGCATAAGATGAAGAATATTGAGACATTGATGAAGAAGGCAACGGAACTGAAGGCGGAAGGGCTGGTGGAAGGCCAGATCTCAGAGGAACTGAATGTATCCAGCGAGACAGTGACCTGGCTGCTTACTCATGCCGAGAAGACCAGCACATCGCCTGGACCTAAAGACATCTCTGTGGACTGGTCGATGATCGGCAGGAGCGCCTTTAGGCTGAACCACATCTCCGAAGCCCTCTCAGATATCATTTACGAAACATTAGACGATAACGACAGCGGAGTGGATGTAGTGGTAGGCATTGCTCTATCCGGCCTGCCTCTGGCCAGCATGGTGGCCAATAGCCTGGCGGCTGAACTTGCCGTCTATACTCCCAGCAAGCAGATGCTCACCAAAGAGAGCGGAAAGGCGCGCGGCAACCTGAGCGCTAACTTCTCAGATGTTATGGACAAGGAGTGCATCATCATCGACGATGTGATTACATCCGGCAGGACTTTAGAGGAGACTGTCGAGTATCTGGACGAGCACGGGGCCAAGATAAATGCCATCGCCGTCCTGATCGACAAGAAGGGCACGGATGAGATCGCTGGGGTGCCCGTGGTCTCGCTCTTGAAGGTCATAAGAGTAAATTAGACTGATAGTTAGGTAGAAGGGGAAAAGAATGGCCGGGGGGCGGCCATTCATATATTTTATTAATTTCGGGCCCATTGCCTTCTTTGCCATTTCTGAATGGAAATTGAAGTTCCTCTGCCTTTGGAAAGCCTTTTAGCATTCCTGTAATCATCTTCCGCTCACAAGCTGATCAACTATGTTCTCCGAGGATGAGTATAGATTGGACTTCTTCGTGGATGAGGGATTCCAACGCAAGAAGTGCGATAAATGTGGCAAATTCTTCTGGACCAGGAACGTCGAGAGGAAGACCTGCGGGGACCCGCCCTGCGATCCCTACACCTTCATAGGCTCGCCCATATTCAAGCGCGAGCACACTTTGGATGAGATGCGCGAGCATTACCTGAGCTTCTTTCAGAATAAAGGGCACGCTCGCATTAAGAGGTATCCAGTGGTAGCCCGCTGGCGAGACGACATTTACCTCACCATCGCCTCCATCGCCGACTTCCAGCCCTTCGTGACTTCCGGGCAGGTGCCTCCGCCCGCCAACCCCCTCACCATCAGCCAGCCCTGCATCCGGCTGGACGACCTTGATTCGGTAGGGCGCAGCGGACGGCACCTCACCACCTTCGAGATGATGGCCCACCACGTCTTCAACACCCGTGAGAAGGAGTTCTACTGGAAGGACCAGACGGTGCGTCTTTGCGATGAGCTATTGGTCGGCCTCGGCATGGACCCCCTGGCTGTGACCTACAAGGAGAATCCCTGGGCAGGAGGCGGAAACGCCGGACCCAGCGTGGAGGTCATGACCGGCGGCCTGGAGCTGGCTACTTTAGTCTTCATGGACCTGAAAGCCGTACCTGGTGGGCCTATCCAGATCAAGGGCGAGTCTTATGAGAAGATGAACAACTACATCGTGGACACCGGCTATGGTCTGGAGAGGTTTGTCTGGGCCTCCACAGGCTCGCCTACCATTTACGATGCCATCTTCCCGGATCTGGTCCGGAAGGTGGCCGACCTGGCGGGCGTGGAGCACAACCTGCAAGATCCCGAGTACGCCGAGATCTTCGCCCAGAATGCCCGGCTGGCTGGCATGGTGGATCTGGACGAGTACAGTATGTCGGATCTGCGAGCCAAGATTGCAGGCAGCATCGGCATCTCGCCCGAGAAGCTGGAGAAGACCATCGAGCCCATGGAGCGCATCTACGCGGTGGTGGACCACACTCGCTGTCTGGCCTACATGCTGGGAGACGGCATCATCCCCTCCAATGTCAAAGCGGGCTACCTGGCCCGGCTGGTCATCCGCCGCACCCTGCGCCTGATGAGAGAGCTGGGCCTTGCTCTGCCACTGGCAGATTTAGTCGAGATGCAGATCCAACGCCTGGACTACTCTGATTGGCAGGAGCGCTTTGTCACTGTCAAGGATATCCTCAACCAGGAGGAACAGAAGTACGCCGAGACCCTGGAGAAGGGCAAGCGTCTGGTCAAGAAAACCGCCGAGCACTTTAAAAAGATGGGCCAGCCCATTCCCCTGGTGGAGATGATCTCCCTTTACGACACGCACGGCATTCCACCCGAGATTGCCCGTGAGTCGGCAGAAGAGATGGGAGCGGCAGTGGAGCTGCCGGACAACTTTTACTCGCTGGTGGCCAAGAAACGCATCAAAGCTGAGGCCGAGGAAGTAGCCAAGGTAGTCCTGTCCGGCAAGACAGAGCTTCTATTCTATGAGCATCCCTTTGAAGAGGTCTTTGAGGCCCAGGTGCTGGATGTGACCGAAGATGGCTGCGCCATCCTGGATAAAACGCTCCTCTACCCGGAAGGGGGAGGCCAACCGGCCGATCACGGCACTTTGGAGAAGGCAGGGCAGGTATTCCAGGTAGTGGATGTGCAAAAGTCAGGGGACGTGGTGCTACATAAGCTAGATGCGCCAGCGGGCCTCGCGAAGGGCGATCGGGTCACCGGCAAGGTAGACATGCGCCGGAGACTGGCACACGCCCGCCATCATACCGCCACCCATCTGGTGCACGACTCGGCAAAGCGGGTTTTAGGCAAGCATGTCTGGCAGGCCGGAGCCCAGAAGAGCGAGGACCGGGCCCGCCTGGACATCTCCCACTACAAGCGCATCACCGACGCCGAGCTGAAGGCCATTGAGCTGGAAGCCAACCGGAGGGTAATGGAGGTCACACCGGTGGATACCCAGTTCCTGCCCCGCACTGAGGCGGAGAAGCTCTTTGGATTTGAGCTGTATCAGGGAGGTGTGCCGCCTGGAAAGATGATTCGCGTGGTGCAGGTGGGCACAGATATCGAGGCCTGCGCGGGAACGCACGTCACCAACACGGGCATGATCGGGGCTATCAAGATCCTGCGCGCCGAGCGCATTCAGGACGGAGTGGAGAGGATCGAGTTTGCTGCAGGCGAGGCTGCCGTGCGGGCCAGTCAGGAGCGCGATGACCTGCTCTCTGGGGCAGCGAATGTCCTGCGCGTGCCCAACGACCAGCTTCCCAAGACCGCTTCGCGCTTCTTTGAGGAGTGGAAGGGGCAGCAGAAGGAAATCGAGCGGCTGAAAGAAGACCTGGCCAGGGCACGGCTCAAGACCCTGATATCTGAAGCTCAGACCACGGACGGCCTGAAGGTGGTGGTACAGAAGATGGGTAGCGCCGACATCGACGAGCTGCTCAAGGCGGCGGCCCTGCTGGCAGAGCAGGACTGCGTTGCCCTGCTCGGCAGCGAGACGGGCAAGCTCGTGGCGGCGGTAGGTAAGTCCGGGCAGGAGAAGGGCATCAAGGCAGGCAGCATCATCCGGGCGGCGGCCAATGCCCTGGGTGGGGGCGGGGGCGGCAAGCCGGACCTGGCCCAGGGCGGAGGGCCCAATGTGGAGAAGCTGGACGAGGCCTTGCAGGCAGGAAGAGAGGCGATGAGGGCAGGGGCGTAATGCCTTACCCTCTATCTAATTTTATTGAGCTCATTGCAGGTCAAGGTGGAAAACATCATCCAGATCGCTGCGAGAATGCGAGGACTACGGAGTCAAGCCGGACCTGGCTCAGGGGTGGATGGCCCAATGTCGAGAAGCTGTATGAGGCATTGCTAGGCGGGAAATCAGAACAGGATATCGCAAATATTGAATATTAAGGCTAAATCAAAGAAACAAAACTTTAATAACTAAATTTATCTTTAACAGAACGTTCCTGTACCTTCAATGGCTTTTCAGTTCATTATTTCGGACGTTCGAGAACCGTTCGTTCGGTTACATCTTTTTCTATCGTTCCAGACAGGGGGGTGATCAGGGAATGTCGCAAGCGATCGAATCGTGAGACATTCTCAGAGTAAAAATTTGCGAGGTACAAAATATGAAAACAAAGATTGCATTAGCCGTAATGGCTCTGGCTATGGTCTGCCTTTCCATGGCACCGGCCATGGCCGTCCCAGGGGATTCGAACAGTAAAGATCGGTGCGATGACTCCTTCCAGAGAGGTGGTTTTAATGGCCCCCATAACTGGATGCTTCTGGTAGATGATGCTACAAGGGAAAATTTCGATAATATGACCTTAAACCAGATCAAGGAGCTGCGTGAAGAGAAGATGTCCGAGCTTAACAATATGACCTTGGCTCAGATTGACGAGCTGCAGCAAAAGCAGATGGACAAGCTGAACAACATGACGCTGGCCCAGATCAAGGAAATGAAAATGGACTGGATGGGCGAGATGGGGCCGGGCATGATGGACCA
>JAFGNK010000171.1 GCA_016927055.1 Methanotrichaceae archaeon
GAGGCTTTGACCTGCATCAAGAGGGCGGGCGCGGATATGATCATCACCTATTGGGCCAAGGAGTATGCCAAATTATATCGATAAAGCCAGCATTTCAGGAAATCCTGCCTAAAAACCAATAAATCAGGAGGATGGCTGATAGGGCCCACAGGTGCAAGTGGGCATTTTGGGGCAGAGAATCGGCATTCTTAAGCCCCTTAGTGTGGCCTGCGTCAAATGCCGACCGGTTTTCAGGTTGGCTTTCTTCATTGGACAGTTTCTTCTGAGCAGATGAACTGTTCGATGAACTATTCGATAAATTGTTTGCCTTCCTTACCTGTCCCCACTGGGGGTCAATCACATCCACGGAATTGCTCTCGGAGGTCACCTTGTAGGCCTTGCCGCCGATGCTGTATTCTGCAGTGGCACCTGGCAGGATGAGGCTTTCCCTTGCTTTTGTGGCGTTCTTTGGCACGAGGGTATAGTTTTTAAAGATCGTATTCCCAGGCGTGACTGCGATTGAGGACCAGTTTAGATTTGAACCCAATTTCGAGCAATTGCACCCAGTACAATCAAAGCACCTGCTGCGATTGACTTCGAAAAACTCCGCACAAACCTCATCCGTGAGGTTCACCATCAGGGTTTTCTCTCCTAAATTTCTTATAGAAAGAATGATCTGATAGCTCTTATTGATCTCCATCAAGTCGTTCATGTATTTATGCAGATGAAGCTGGCCGGCAACATCAAAGGTGCAATCGCTTGAGTAATTGCGGACTGTGCCTCTAGTATCCGAAAAATTCACTCTGGCTATTATGTTATATCTTTTAGGATAAGGCAGGCAAGGTGCTCTAAGCGTTATCTTCTTTGGTTTACGATCGTCGGTCTTGCCCATAATATGAGTCTCGCCTGCACCGATCTGCGAAGTACTGTATTTGAAAACACCATTTTTAAAGCCGCTCATCAACGAAGGGTCTTGGGAACTAACCTCAACATCGATGTCCTCTGCGTCCTCTGTTCCAACGTTCTCCATATCAAGCCTGAGAACTATCTCTTCTCCTGGATTGTAAACGTCTTTATCTGAGAATATGTGATGGATCAGATCCGGCCCAGCAGGTAGCCAGAGGCTGACCTCGGCATGAGGGCCAAGATACACCTCCCCCAGTGGATCGGATACTACGACGCGTCCCACGGTCACATTGACCAGGTCGTCGTCTAGGCAGAAGCTGTCGTTCTCCCCGAGAATCAGGCTCCGTTCATGGCTTTCATTGGCCAGATTGAGGAGTACCTTCGGACTGGAGGAGTTTTCGCTCGAGAAGGCTTTCACTGTGACCGTATAATTCTCCAGGATCAGGCTATCGTTCCAGTGGAGATCGCCGCGGGCATAGTCTTGCCATTGCACGGTGGCTGTGCAAGTCGATAAGAGAAATAGAAGTGGCAAGAGGCGAATTGCGCACATGTTCATCGCCTGAAAGCAAAGTAGATGGTGATCAGGAGCATGAGCAGGTAGATCAATAAGACACTGCTGTCGTCTCCTTGCGCTTCGCGCATGCCCTCTTCCTGCAGTATATCTTCTTGCAGAGACGGATCTTTAAATTGCAGGGCTGTGATGGAGAGGGGGTCGTTGGCATCTTCCTTCTGGATAACCTGGATTGCCTCTCCTTTCTGGATCACCTGGATTGGCTCGGGCTCGTTTTGAATCTCAGAGAGGTTCTTGGCTGTTTCATTGTCTTGGGGCTCTACAGATCTCATTCCTTTTGTAGCAACGAAAGAAAGAGATTCATCGCCGTCGAGGTAGACTCTCTTTGTCTTCTTGTACTCCTGGTTTGTGATGGGATCAATCCATTTTATCGATACTTCATGATCGCCCTGTTCAAGCTCAACAATAAAGGGATCTTTTTTTCCAGGAATTACATTTCCAACCTCAATTTTGTCTCGGAAATTCCCGTCAACATATAAGAAAACCTGGGTTTCTTTTTCGGCTTCGTTCTTCACGTAGACTGTTAGCTTATATTTCGGAACTCTGTATATATAGAATTTAATCCAATCGTTCGTGGAAATATTTTTTTCTTTTATGAGTTGTTTACTTTGTTTAGTTTCAGTATCATACCAATCAATCTTAAACTTATGAGTCCCGGCTATTAGATTGTACGAGTATGGTCCAATCTCTGAATTGGGGCTACAAGAATATTGCTCCTTAAAATCTGAATCAACTGATAGATTCACATCAAGGTTTGTATCTTGCATATTTTTAAAATAAAAATTTATTTTATATATATCATTATCGCTACTATTTTCGCTAATATTCTCGCTGGCATTTTGGGCACTGATTGACATTGTGAAAACGATTATTAAGCAAACTAGAACGATTGATAGATGTGTGATTTTCTTTGGGTACTTCTTCTTCCTTTCTGATATCTTTCCACCCCCAAGCAATCTATGGTCTTGGATTGGAGCTACTTTGAAATAATGAATGCACCAAATATCTGGCTTTGTATATCTTCCTTTTTCCGTAAATAACTTTCCCAGTTCTCGATTACATTATGCAATTGTTTTACCAAAAGAATTTTAAGCTAATACATGACATGTTTATATTAACTGTATAGTTATCTGAAGGAGAATTTATGCACTTCAATTTATTAGGCATGGTCGTTTTGTTTGGCATCCTTACATTTGTCTGCATACCATGCAATGGTGCCGAAATTGTTATCAACCGGCTGGACAATTGTAAGGGCGAAATTAAAGAAGAAATAGACGGAAAAATTCCTTCATCTCCTGCGAATCATTTCTTTATTGCGAGCATAGAAATAATAAACTATGGCTATGACAGCTTCTACGTGGACCCCATGTTCTTTTCCGTAACAAGAGCTAATAAATTATACCCCAGCACTCACGCAACCAGTTATCGGAGGCAGCCACTTAGATCAACCCTGCTCAGGAATGGGGAGCGCGTCCAGGGGGAATTAGCTTTTGAAATCCCTAAATCCAATCTTGACAGTAATAATAATATTCAATATACAGGGACGGAAAGCGCTAGGATTGTATATTACTGTGCATAGATTCGGATTTCATGATGTGATAGAGTATGAGTGATGCAGCGGTTTATGTAGCATTAGTAATGGGTTTGCCCCTTCTGGGGTTCATCTATTACTTAGAGCATAAGAAAAGAATGTACCTTCTGGAAAGGTATGGGCTAAGAGAAGAACCTAATGAAATCGTCGGAGAGAAGAAGCTAATAAAAGGGCTCTTTCTTTCGCTATCCGGGCTGTCTCTGACCTTTGTTCCCAACATTGCCAGTATTATGAACATAGAGGCAACGCTCACCTTAGAGATGCTGCTCATTGGAGCTATTGTAACCTGTGCTGGTTTGGCGATTCTCATTAGTGGCAGCATATTGAGGGAAAAGAGTCCCTCTTCCCCATCCCAGAGTTCTTTTGAGCTTGATGAAAATTAATTCCATTAGCCAATGCAGCGTGTTTCGTGAGAATAATCGATTAGAGTGGTGCGAATTGTCCTCACCCACTGGTCCAAAAGTTAGCGAAGCTTGGGGCCTTTAGCATCAAAACATCGGTTGGAAGAGACATGACCTCCCCCTGCCGAGAGGGGGTGAGTCTCTTCCCCTTACGTCTTTTTGTTAAATGGTCAGCTCAATGGTTCTGCCGTTGATTACGTCTTCCTCGCTCACATTAAGATTTTTCATCTTCACGGCATCTTTGTTTCCGGAGAATACCAAATACGGGTCGACAGCATGGCATCCATATCGGCTCTCTGTAGAGTAAGGAACTCTTATCTCAAATGAGTCACCGTTTGCTTTCGCCTCGTTGACGTAAATAAAAGGCCTCCCTTGATTGGATGTCATATTGAGCAGGGCCCCTACCTTCTGGTCAGGCCCGGCCCGAATCCTAATCAGTGCTCCGGGAACATACTCAAAGATCTTAACCTCGCTCTTGGCCGGGCTTTCTCCCAAAAATGTCTTCGATTCATGAATCAGCCGGAAGTGGCCCGTGTCCGCGCCATCGAAGAAATAGAGCCTTCCTAATGTCGTATTGAAGAGCCTCTTCTGTGGTATGACCGCGTATTGCGAGCCATAGTCTTCTGCTCTCATATAGCTGCCGAGATCCTCATTGATCCAGGTAGTTAGAGACGCAAACTTCTGGTAAATCAGCTTATAATCAGCAAAAATGTATCTGGATCCCCTCGCATCCAGCAGGGCCGTGGCCTCCTCTTCGCTTTCCGATAGATAGAATTCGGCAGAATCCATCACACCTGCCTGGAAATTGTTGGCTACGACCGGCCGTTCGGCCAGATAGAGGATCCAATTGCCGTAGTCCCACCAGCTCATAACGCTGTACTCGGCGTTTTCTTGTGGGGACGCAAAGTTGCTGGTTGTTTCGCTGTTTTCTTTCAGCCAGGCAAGCGACTCCTCCCAGTCTCCAGCCACTGCAGGGGGGGTGCTCTGGGCAAAAGAGATAGCATCCCAGGCGGTAGGCAGCACAAGAAGCAATAATAAAATTGCAGCCAATAATGTCGGAGATCCAGTCGGAGATCTTTCTTGTGTAGCTTGTCCCTCCTCTTTGTGCCTCTGGCCGGCATAGTCCAGCAAAAAGAAGAAGAGGATGCTTATCAACAGTCCCATGGAGATCGTGGAGACGTAAAGGAACCTGGCCTGTCCTAAGGTGAGAATGAGTGTGGCCGTTGTCCATAGCAAGAGCAGGACCCGGCCCTGTCTTTTTGCACCACTACTGCGACGGATGTAATTTAAGAAAGCGGCCATTCCTACCAGGGAGAAGAGAATATTCAATCCCAGTTTAGAGAAGATCACCTGTGAAAAGGTCTCTGAATCATAGATGAGAGGCTCGGCCTCGCCGATCTTTCCAATCATTTCTCCGCCCCATATGTACTGCAATCCGGACTGAATCATGGTGCCTACACCGAAAAGTCCGCCGGCAAACTGAGTGAGCAGCGCAAATAAGGCGAATATTATCAGGATGCTCAGTGGAAATGCCTTCCAGGATATCTTCGTCTTCGCCTGGATGAGGGTAAGCGCAAACATGATAGAAAGGGCAATGATCATTGCTCCTATCCCCTGGAAGGATGCAGAGAGCCAGGAAGTGCCAGCAAACGGCAGAACAAGGATAAAAGCGATAGCAAAGGCGGTCAGGAGTATTGTCGCAATCTCTTTGCATGATTTGCCATCCTTTATGTCCAGTGTCATCTGTATGGCCGCATAAAGCAGAAATATTGCCAGGTAGATATCCGCCCCCTGCCAGGTATATGCCAGGGCTGCCATGGCAACACCAGCCGCGCTGGCAAAGAGGTACCTCTTTTCTCTCCGGCTGATGGCCATGACTATGAACAGGAGTGTTATGAGAGAAAGCAGCACCTCCAGGCAGTGGTGATCCAGGGCGGCAAACATCGTATAGAGGAGATAATATGGTGCCAGGGCGGCCATGAAAGCGGCCAAAAGAGCAATTTTATGGTCGAAGAGCTCTCTGACTATATAATAGACAACTACTATCGCTATGATGCCGACGATAATAGGTACAAAGCAGGCCGCATTCTCCACTCCTGCTTTGCTATGCTGGCCCAAAGCCACACAGAGGGCCGCAGATATCTGATCGAAGAGAGGGGGCCAGGTTATGTCGAATCCATGAGGATAATTCAGGTAAGAGTCGAACCAGAGCGTATGGGGAAAATGGTTTGCAGTAAACAAGATTCTGCGCATATGGTAATATTCATCATAACCTGGCAGCAGCACGCCGTTTTCGGTTAATGAGTTTCTCCCTGCAAACAACCTCAACAAGAGGCCAAGGATTAAAACTGCAAAAAGCTCTGCTGGCTCGCTCCTCTTCCCTTGATCCATGGTTCCCGATAGATAGATGGAATATATAAAAGTTTTTTGCAGCAGCAGTCATCGATCGGCGGCGATCGTTAATTTCTCGGTCGCATCCTGACGCAATCTTGAATCAAAATTTCAAGAGAATTTCAATTTTCAATATCTTCCTGCCAGACCAGATCGCTGTACTTGCTATTATCGATATCCTGGCTGTCAAAGATCACTAGCTCATAGATGACTTCGTTCTCTCTTACTTCCGCCCGAATGCTGTAGCTATCCTCTATCTCTACGAGTATTTCTTCCTGCATATCAAGGCCGTGTTCAAGCTCAAAGCCCTCAATCTCTTCCAGAGAAAAGCCATGGTCTGATGCAACATTTGCCTTGATCTGCTCTAAGATATCCAGCTGCTCTATAGCGGCCAGGTAGATTATGAATCCGCCGATATCATCCTCGATCGGGTCGATCATGAGCTGAAATTCCCAGGTATCATTTGCGATCTTCAATTCTCTTTTTTCCTTCAGATCATCAATCAGAGCGAGGGAGAGCTGGAGCTCTTCCGCCGCCTGATGCATAGCGGCAAAGAGTGAATCGTGGGCTAGGGCAATTTCCTCAATGATCTCTTTCCAGAGATCGTAGGTAAGGCCAAACAAGTCGAAAGCTCCTATGGATGTTGGTTACATTGGTGTTAGATATCGGCTCTGATATTGCATGACATATTTTGTCATCAAAGGTATTCAACCTTTTCGAGATAGCTCTGAATGCAGATGTCTTTGCATCAATCCCGCTTTCTTGAGATCGGAGACGAATTCTTCCATGAGATTTCTATTTCTCAAGACCGCGGCAGGATGATAGGTGACAAGAAAGCGATCCTGCAAGATCTGGCCGCGCAAGGATGTGACGCCCTGCTTGCCCAAGATGGCCATTGCGGCCGTGTTTCCCATCAGGCATATGATTTTAGGGTGAAGAATGTCTATTTGAGCCTGCAAATAAGGGCGGCATTGATCGATCTCTGCTTTTTTCGGCTTTCTATTTTGCGGGGGCCGACATTTGATGACGCTGGTTATAAAGACCTTCGATCTCTCCAGGCCAGCCTGCCCTAAAGCCCCATCCAGCAGCTTTCCTGCCCGGCCTATGAATGGCAATCCTTTGAGGTCCTCTTCCCGGCCGGGGGCTTCACCCACCAGCATGATCTCGGCAGGAGCAGGGCCGCTGCCTGGTACTGCAAAATTTCTGCCCTCGCATAGAGGACAAAGTTGGCAGGCACGGATTTGCTGGTGAAGGCGGCTGAGATCAGCTTGATTCATGCGGATGGCTTTTTCATTTTCATCATGATAATCTTTCTCTATACCGGGTTTCTGCATGGCGCATGTTTCTTTATGACATTTTATCTTTTCCTGCTATTATAGGTATTATTCTTCACGGAAAACGAAAGGTTCTTATTTCCTCAAAACCTGTAGCCAAAGGAGGAGGGCACTAGATGCAGTTTGCTGAGTGGACTTATCCCTTGAGGAAGTTTGACGACATTTATTACACCATTGAGAGAATCGTTTACAGTAAGGGTGAGCTGAAGGGTTTCACCACGCAAGATATCTATAATAACCTGAGGGATAAACGCTTTTTCCAGGATGTTCAGGACCTGAACCGATACTTGCTGGATAATGGGACAAAATATAAAATTAGAAAGATCGAAGAGGCCTGGGAGCGCTACTACTAGTTATTATAATTAGCAACTAGCGCTTTATTGAACCTTTTTCTGCAAAGTAGATATTTCTTTCATCAATTCCCAGCTCCACGAATCTGCCGGTGGCCAGTATGCGGTGGCTGTGCTTGAGTGGAGCTACCCTTACGCCTGCGGATACCACCGATTCGGGCGGAAGAATGGCATTCTCGCCGATAACGGTGATGTGGTCCTCTCCCGCACCGTTTTCCCCTCCTAAAACGCTATGCTCCTCAATGGTGGAATGGCGGCCGACGATGGCGCGGCGGATGCTTGCCATGTGCTGGATATGGGCAAAGCTCATGATCATGCACTCTTTGATCTCTACATTGCGTTCGATGAGGCTGGTATGGCCGATATGAGAGTTCTCTATCATCACGCCCCTTTCGATGTGGCAGTTTCTGCCGATGGAGACGTTTCCTACAAGCTGAATATCGCCAGAGGCGAGGAAGGGCTCGATTCGGGCCAATGTACTGGGATGAACCCACTGATTGGGCTTGTAGTGATACTTGCGGTCGAAGTGGCGGACGGCGCCGGAGAGGCAGTCCATGGACGCCTGGTGCAGTCGCTCCGGGGTGCCGATATCTATCCAGTAGCCTGTGATGGGGTAGCCATAAACGGGATAGCCGTTCTCAGTCAAATAAGGGATCAAGTCGCCGCCGATGTCGCGGGCCCTGTCCCCCATCTCGGCCAGAACCTCGCGAATCTGGGGTGAGAAGAGGTAGAATGCGGTGTTTATCATGCGGCTGGGCTCGCTGCCAGCTTTTGGCTTTTCCACGAAGCCGGCGATGCGCATATCAGCGTCCACACGGGCCACGCCGTAATGGGAGACGTTCTCCTCCGGTCCCAGCTCTTTGAGGGCCACCGTGAGCAGAGGCTTGTGCTTTTGATGAAACTCGACAAAGCTTGCGAGGTCGATGTCGATGAGGTTGTCGCCCGAGACCACCAGCAGATCGTCTTTGATGTCATAATAATTCATGCAATAGCGCAGGGAATCTGCGCTTCCCTTGTCATCGTAGAGGGGCTGGTAACTGAAGTCCTGGTGGTCGGTGATGCCCAGGCGTTTGAAGAAGCCCTCTCCGGCTTTGAAGTAATTGCTCAGGTTGAGGGTGTTGCTGGCGCCTTTGCTGCCCAGGATGAACCTTCTGCAGCCCTGACTGGCCAAAACCCGGAAGAGATTGGCGATGATTGCGGTGTCGCATAATTCTACCAGGGGCTTGGGCTGCTCTAGCGTAAGCGGGTACAAACGGGTTCCTGAGCCGCCAACCGTGGCTAAGACCTGGGGAAACATGCCTGCCGGTTATATTTCAACAAATATTAAGCCTGTCGCTTAGCCCTTTGCTGTGGAGTCCTTCGCCCGTCCTGCTGCACCGCCCTAGTAGCCGCGCATGATCTTCATAATGATACGGGCGATCATGAAGGCGAGGGCGAATAAGACGACGTAGAAGGCAATGCTCATTATGTCCATGAGGGCATGCTAGTCATTTCTGGTTTATAGATTTGACTGAAAGCCGATTGGGCCGGATATCTCTCATTCTGCGGTAAGACCAATTTTAAAAACAAGTCACTACGCTTGTGGGCAGGGGGGTGGTCCCGTGGTCGGCGTTCTCGTCGATTTTTGCCCTTCACGGTATTGATCGCTGGCAAGCCAAACCACCGAAATAGCCCAAAATCCGATTCTGCAAAAGGTTGATCTTCCAGAACCGCACCTACCCTTGAAGAACAGGTGCGAGATATGATTCATACTGAGGCCATAGAAAAGGCGAAGGAGCACTTCGCCAAGCTGCTGGAAGAGCAGCTTTTGCGCGTTGATCAGATAAAGGCGGGAGAGGACTGGGCTGACTACAGCAAGCTTCAGCCCATCATCATCGGCGTGGTGGGCGGCGACGGCATAGGCCCCTACATCACCAAAGAGGCGGTGCGCGTTCTTGAATATGTTCTGCAAAAAGAGATTGCTGAAGGGAAAGTCGAGCTGCGGGACATACCGGGCCTGGATATTGAGTCAAGGGTAAAGATCATGAAGGCTCTGCCCGAGGATGTCCTGGCGGCTCTAAAAGAGTGTCACGTTATCCTCAAGGGCCCTCTCACCACTCCCAAGAAGGGCGACAAATGGCCCAACCTGGAGAGCGCCAATGTCTCCATGCGCCGCGAGCTGGACCTCTTTGCCAACGTCCGCCCCGTCAAGGTGCCCGAGAAGGGCATTGACTGGATCTTTTACAGGGAGAACACCGAGGGGGAGTACGTTTTAGGCAGCAAGGGTTACAATGTCACTGACGACCTGGCCGTGGACTTCAAGGTCATAACCACACCCGGTGCAGAGAGGATTGTGCGCCTGGCCTTTGAGTATGCCAAGAAGAACGGCATCAAGAGGGTCTCGGCTGTCACCAAGGCCAACGTCATCAAGGCTACGGACGGCAAATTCCTGGAGACGGCCAGGCGCGTGGCCAGGGAATACCCGGACATTGAGTTTGATGACTGGTTCGTGGACATCATGGCCGCCAAGCTGGTGGACGAGAAGCGCAGGAAGGACTTCAAGGTCATAGTGCTGCCCAACCTCTACGGAGACATCCTGACCGACGAGGCGGCTGAATTTCAGGGCGGAGTGGGAACGGCCGGAAGCGCCAACATCGGCAAGCGTTATGCCATGTTCGAGGCCATCCACGGCTCGGCTCCCCGCATGGTAGAGGAAGGCAGAGCAATCTATGCCGACCCGGCCAGTATGATGCGAGCCTGCGTCATGCTGTTGCGCCACATCGGCTTTGTGGATCAGGCAGGCAAAATGGAGATGGCTCTGGATATCTGCGGCCAGCTCGAGAAGAAAGTTGTTCTCACCGGACGGTCCGATGGGGCAACGGGTGCTCAGTTTGCTGATTATGTGATGCAGACCCTCCAGGACCCCGAGCTGGAGAGCCGCGCTAAGGGCTATAAGAAGTAATGAAAAGAAGGCAAAGCTTTAGCTAAAATAATTGCATAGTAGTATCTGTGGAAAATCTGGCTGAAGCATTATTGGGCCTGAGCAAGGAGGACCGCTCCCTGCTCAGTGCTATTGAGACCGGGATGAAGACTCACGAGTGGGTCCCATCCTTCGTGATCTCAGAGTTATCCGGCCTGCCGGTCCGCAAGGTGGATTTTCGGCTGGGCCTACTTTTTGAAAAGAAGCTGGTAGAGCGGGAGAGCATGCACTACCTCGGCTACCGCATAGATTTTGATGCCTACGATCTTCTGGCGCTGTCCGATTTTGTGAAACGAGGCACAATAAAAGCCTTTGGAGAGAGAATCGGGGTGGGTAAAGAGTCGGTAGTATACGAAGCCCTGGGAGAAATGCCTCTGGCCGTCAAGTTCCACCGCCAGGGAAGGACCAGCTTCAAGCATGTGCGCCGCCTGCGCGATCATCTCACCGATAAGCCCAAGGTGCCCTGGCTTTATGCCGCCGCTCTTGCCGCAAGACATGAGTTTCAGGTAATGAAGAAGCTCTACGGAAAGGTCTCAATTCCCAGGCCGATCGCAACAAGCCGACATGCTCTGGCCATGGAATTTGTGAGCGGCCCTGCTCTACACCGCATCACGCTCTCCGATCCCGAGGACGGACTTCGCATGATCCTGGGCGAGGTGGGAAAGGCCCGGAGGCTGGGCATTATTCATGCCGACCTGAGCGAGTTTAACATAATGGTCGACGAGGCCGGTCCCAAGATAATCGACTGGCCTCAGGCGGTAGAGGTCACCCATCCTCATGCCCAGGAGCTCTTGGAGAGGGACCTAGGTAACGTCTTGCGCTTCTTCGAGCGAAAATACGGGATCGAAATGCCACTGGAAAGGGCGCTCGTGCTTATTGGGGGGGCAGAGAGCAGTTGAGCATATTTGGGGTGGACATCGCCAGCGGATCACCATCCGGCAGAAGGCCGCCAAGCTACTCTCTGGTGATCCTGGATGGGGGGGACATCACCAGCTTTCACATGATAAGCCGGCATAGGCTGATCCGGTTTATCAGGGATCGCCAGCCGGAGATTGTGGCCATGGACAACATCCATGAGCTGGCCTCTGATCGAAGAGAGCTGGTCAATATTCTGCGGCGTATGCCGCCAGCTACCAAGGTGGTGCAGGTGACGGGCGGAGAGCGGCCCGAGTCCCTGATCAAGCTGGCCCGCTACCACGGCATCACCTTCGACCGCACCAAGTCCTTGCAAGAGGCGGGGGCCTGTGCCCGGCTGGCGGCCAGGGGCGTCGGAGCTGTTCTCTCTGCTTTCCAGGAGAGGACATGGATTAAGGTGAGCCGGCGCCGTTCGCTGGGCCGGGGCGGCTGGAGCCAGAACCGCTACACTCGCAAGATCCATGGCGCAGTGATGGGTCTGGCGCGCGAGGTAGAAAAGCAGCTACGCGAGGCCGGTTTGCAGTACACCTCCCGGGCTGTTGAGGGCCTGGGCGGCTATACCCGGGCCGAGTTCGTGGTGGAAGCGCCCCGGGAAAAGGTGCATATCAATCCCGGCTACTACAGCGATGCGCAGCTTTTGGTGCAGAGCATGGAGCTGCCACAGCTGCAGTACAAACCACTTCTGCAAAGGCGCGGTTATATCATCGCGGGCCTGGATCCGGGAACGACGACCGGCATCGCCGCTCTGAACCTTAGCGGCGAGCTGGTGGACCTGATCAGCTCCCGATCCATGTCCTCCTCGGATGTGATTGAATGGATCGCCGCCCGGGGAAGGCCGCTTGTAGTCGCGACCGATGTTTCGCCTACCCCTGGGGCAGTGGAGAAGGTCAAGCGGGCCTTTAATGCCGTTCTCTTCTCTCCGGGCGGGGATATTCCTGCAGAAGAGAAGATCGCTCTGGGAAAGGAGTTCGGCTACAAGAACGATCATGAGCGGGATGCTCTAGCGGCTGCCATAAGCGCTTTTAAAAAATACCGGAACAAGTTTTTGCAGGTGGAAAAGAAGGTTCCTGCCGAGATCGATCCTGATGAGGTGAAGGCCCTGGTGGTGCGGGGCTATTCCATAGAAAATGCCATCGCGGAATTCATGCCTTCTTCCGCTTCCCGGGCCAGGCTGGCGGCTGCACAGCCGGATGGGGGGCAAGCTTCTCTTGATACCCCTCTCGGAGCCTCTCCCGGAGCCTCAGCCGAAGCCTCTGCCGATGTCTCTGTTCTGCGCCAGCAAAATCAGCAGCTCGCCGAGCAGGTCAGGACGCTGCGCTCTTATGTGGATGAGCTGAAGGCCGGTCTCGCGGAAAAAGAGACCGCTTTGAGGGTAGTGAACGGCAAGCTCGACCGCCTGAGGGATAAGACAGCCCGTGAGATCAAGCGGCAGCATGAGATCAAGATCCGGGACAAAGAGATAGCGCGACTGCGCTCGGTGCTGCGCTCGGAGAGAAAGCACATCAAAAAACTGAAGAAGACCTTAACGCGCCAGAAGAAGGCAGAGATGATTGAGGAGACGCGGGGTCTGCTAAAGCTCAAGCCGCTGGAGGCATTTAGCCGTGAGGCCGTGCAGCTTGCCGCAGAGCAATATGGCCTGGAAAAAGGTGATCTGATTTTTCTGGAGGATGCCAGCGGCGGGGGCAGGAGCACGGTTGAGCTTCTTATGGAAGAGAAAATTTCAGGATTGGTGGCGAAAGGCGAGATGGCCCCTGCCATGCGTGAGCACTTCCTGGATCTGGGCATCCCCGTCTTCTCCTGCAAAGATCTGCCTGTGCAGATAATTAATAACATGCCCTTCGTGCGGCCGGAGGATGTATTGGCTGCACAGGCGGCCTGGGAGGTGGAGATGAAAGAGCGCCGGGCCAGGCTGGAGGCGGAAAAGCTGGAGAGCCTTTTCCAGGAGTACCGGGTGGAGAGAAAGAAGGAGGAGAAGAGAAAGCAAAAGCTTGCTAAGGATGCGGCAGGCTCTGCGAATTGAGGTTGCCGCAAGAAAGAGCTGCAACACCGTTAAGCGGTTTTCATAAATTGTATGAAACCTGGGCTTAGGATCTTTTCACATTCTGTATGAATAAAACATACTTATTCCCAAATATGCTTATTAAATAGGTTTATGTCTTAATCATTGGTGGTAACATTGCTTTCAGTCCGATCACTACTATTATGCTCTTTAATATTATCCGCTCTGCTGGCAGGCACGGCCTTTGCAGATGAGGCCGCCATAAATGCGGCAGACAATGCCTGGGTGCTCATCAGCGCCGCCCTCGTCTTGATCATGATTCCCGGCGTGGGCCTCTTTTATGGCGGCATGGTCAGAAAGAAGAACGCCATCTCCACGATCATCTTCAGCTTTGCCGTGATGGGCGTGATAAGCTTGCAATGGATCTTATACGGCTACACTCTGGCCTTCGGACATGACGTCTCCGGACTCATCGGCGGCCTGGACTTCCTGGGCCTGGCCGGGGTGGGCATGGGTGTCAGAGAGGGCCTGACCATTCCTTCGCTCACCTTCATGATCTTTCAGGCGATGTTCGCTATAATTACGGTCTCCCTGATCACGGGATCTTACGTGGAGCGAATCAAGTTCAGCTCTTTTCTCGTTTTCTCCTTAGCCTGGGCCACTTTAGTCTACGATCCGGTGGCCCACTGGGTCTGGGGCGGGGGCTGGTTGCAGCAGATGGGCGCTCTGGACTTTGCGGGTGGAATAGTGGTGCACATCACCGCCGGGGTCTCGGCTCTGGCCGTGGCCATGGTGATAGGCGCTCGCAAGGGCTTTGGCACCGACCCCATGGAGCCGCACAATATTCCCACCACGGTCATGGGGGCGGCCCTGCTCTGGTTCGGATGGTTCGGCTTTAACGCCGGCTCCGCTCTGGCGGCGGACGGCATTGCCGCCAACGCTTTCGTCACCACCAACACCTCAGCCGCGGCTGCCGCTACCACCTGGATGTTCCTCTCCTGGCGGCAGAGGGCGCCCTCCGCTCTGGGCATTGTGACGGGCGCCGTGGCCGGCCTGGCTGCCATAACGCCTGCTGCCGGATTCGTGACCCCATTGGCCGCCATTCCCATCGGCATCGTGGCTGCCATCGCGGGCTATTATGCCATCATCATCATCCGGGGCAGCGGCATGGTGGACGACTCACTGGACGTTTTGGCCTGTCACGGCATCGGCAGCACCTGGGGCGTCCTGGCCACCGGCATCTTTGCCACCATCGGGGCCACGGGCCTGCTCTCCGGAAATGCTCATCAAGTGCTGGTGCAGCTCATGGCCATAGCCGTCACCTGGGGCTACTCCTTTGCCGTCACCTACGGCCTGGCCAAGGTCATTGACGCGGTCATGGGCCTGCGGGTGCGGGATGAAGAAGAATCGGTGGGCCTGGATCTCAGCCAGCACGGTGAAGGCGCTTACATGTGAGGTGGAGAAGATGAAGAAGATTGAAGCCATAATCAGGCCTGAGAAGCTGTACATTCTGAGAGACAAACTCGACCTGAAGGGCTATTCGGGAATGACCGTCACCGAGGTCAAGGGCCGGGGCCGGCAGAAGGGCATCTCCCTGCAGTGGCGGGCGGGAGGCTACCGGGTGGAGTTCCTCCCCAAGATAAAGCTGGAAATGGTGATCGATGACAAGGACGTGGAGCCAATCATCGACATCATCTGCGAGTACGGTCAAACGGGCGAAGCGGGGGACGGCAAGATCTTCATCTACCCGGTGGAGGACGTCATAAGGGTGAGGACCAAGGAGAGAGGGGGCGGGGCGGTTTAGAGGGGTGCCTTCTCAAAAGCTCCCCTTGACACCTTTTTATATTTTGCATCTTTTGTCTTCCCTGATCTTTCCCCATTTTCATAGTAATATTTATACGAAATTGAATAACAACTACTCATGATGAATCGTACCCCTCCTGCCACCAATCTGAAAGACGCCTACAATGCTGTATTGCTGGACCCTCTGCAAAGCGGAGATCCCCGTTGGGTTGACTGCAGCCAGGTGAGGGGTGGAACGGATGTTGTGGGACTCTTGGCTCTGCGAATTGAAGGCTCAAGTCACTCAACGGCCCAATTGATCAGTGGACACAGAGGCTGCGGAAAGTCCACAGAGCTTTTGCGCCTGGCCAATCGACTGGAGAGGGAGAAATTCCTGGTGGTCTACTTTGCCGCCGATGAGGACATTGATATGGGCGATTTGGTCTATACTGATCTTCTCCTCTCTATAATCAAACGCCTGGAGCGTACACTATCTGAGAATGGTATCAAGATAGATGAGCGTCTCTCTAAAGGCATTCTGATGTGGTTTGCTGAAGTGGTTTATGGATGGAAGGACGAAACAGTCATGGAGGCGGCGCTCAAGACTGAATTTGAATTGGGATTGAATGTGCCTGCTCCTCTTCCAATAATTGCCAAATTGCTGGCTCGCATTACCGGCCAAATTCGGACAGGCCATGAGATCCGAAAGGATATTCGTCTCAAATTGGACCCCCAGATCTATCCACTAATCGAGCGGATCAATGAGTTCATCCGGGCCGCTCTTCCCGAGATACAAAAGAAGGGCTATCAAGACCTGGTGCTCATCATCGATAACCTTGATCGCATCGTCCTTCGGGTGTTGGATGAAAAGACGGGAAGAACGACCCATGACGCTCTTTATCTGGAGCACGCTGAACAGCTCAAAGCTCTGGATGCGCATGTGGTCTACACTGTGCCTATCTCCATGTTTTATTCCCTCAAAGCCACCCAACTGGCGGGGGCCTTCCCCAATTATGAAATACTTCCCATGATAAAAGTCGCGGAGCAGGACGGCTCGCCTTGCCAGGAGGGAATCGATAATCTCTCTGATGTGGCTGAGAAAAGGATCAATGTTCAATCGCTTTTAGAGAAGGGCGTTGTGGATTATCTGGCCGAAAAGAGCGGCGGGATGCTAAGGGATTTCATACGGCTGCTTGGCTACACCGTTGAGCTGGCCCAGGCCGAAGGCGGAAAAATTCCGATCTCTAAAAAGACGGCGGAAAACGCATTTCGGCGTTTAATCAATGAGTACGGTCGCATGGTCCCCGATGAGCATTTTAAGCTTTTGGCTAATGTTGCCAAGAATAAGCAGGTGCGAAATGATACCAAGCACCAGGCCATGCTTTACAACCTGAGCGTGCTGGAGTATATGAATCGAGATCGCTGGTGCGATGTTCATCCCGCGGTGAGAGAGCTGGCGGAGTTCAAGAATGCCTACAGACAAATTGAGTAAGTTAGCGGTCGAGGCGAAACCAGGCCGCACGAACTTTACTCCGCAGCAACCTCTTTTGGGCGAAACGGAGATATCTCCACAAAACCGGGATGTTTTGCTTCAAATCGCCAGCCTCATTCGTCTGGCAGAGAGCTTTCGCCTGGGTTTTGTCAAGTGCAACCAGCCGGTACAGTGCCGCCAGATGGCCGCCCGGCTGAAGGAAATGCTGGCCGGTGAAGCGAATATTATCTCCGTGGAGCTGAATGAACCGGTTTCAAGCTTAAGGAGAGCCATCCTGCAAGCACTGGAGTCGGATGAATCAGACTATGTGGGAAAAAGAGCCATCATGGTCTTAGGCTTTGAGCAATCCGTGCCCTCGGAGGGTCCAGCACCAGCTCTGGATGAGCTGAATCAATCCCGCGATAATTTCCCTAAATCCTTCTCGGGTCCCGTTCTTATCTGGCTGCCTGATTATGCGCTGACCCGTTTGGCCAGAGAAGCCCCGGATCTTTGGGGATGGCGTAGCGGAGTTTTTGAATTAGCACCTGAATTGAGATTGATGGCATCTCTTGTGAATGTAATCATGCAAGATGTTGATACAGATAACTTGAGCTTGCCTTTAAAGAGAGAGCGCGCAGCTGCCCTGGAGGGGCTGATCAGTGATTACCAGGAAGTAAAGATAGGCGAAAGGAATGGTCAAGCATTAGCTGGAGTTCTTAATCAATTGGGAAATCTTCGGTACCTGCTTGGTGAATATGCCGAAGCAAAGAGACTCTACGAAAATAGCCTGAAAATATCACAGGAACTTAGAGATAAGAAAGAAACTTTAAAAGCTTTGGGTCAGCTCGGAATGCTTGCAGAAGACATGGGTGACCTTGTTGAAGCTCGCAGACTTTTTCAAAATGGCCTAAAGATCTCCCAAAAGCATGGGGACAAGAAAGGAATTTCAAAGGCGCTACACCATCTTGGGAATTTGGCGTACCTTGCGGGTGATTTGGTAGAGGCTCGCCATCTCTACAATATTCGCTTGAAGATCTCCGAAGAGCTAGGGGACAAGAGAGGTAGTTCGACGGCTCTTCACCAGCTTGGCATTCTGGCTCAGGACGCTGGTGATTTATTCGAAGCTCATCGTCTCTACCAGGAAAGCTTGAATATCTCCCAAGGGCTGGGGGACAAGCGAGGGATTTCAAAATCATTTCACCAGCTTGGTAATCTGGCATATCTCGCGGGTGATCTGGTCAAAGCCCGTCTTCTCTACCATAAAAGCTTGGAGATTTTTCAAGAGTTGGGAGATAAGAATGGAATTTCCGATTCGCTAGGACAGCTTGGCATCCAGGCTTATGCCACAGGCGATTTGGAAGGGGCCAGGCGGCTCATCCAGAAGAGCATGAGAATTTCTAAAGAGCTTGGAAACAAGAGCGGAATTGCTATTGCATTGAAAAATTTATCTTTTTTGGAAGAGAAAGAAGGAAACATTGGTGGAGCACTTGAATTTGTAAAGCAAGCAGAGGCTCTTTTTATTGAATTAAGAAGTCCAATTGCGGAACAGGCAGGGAAAGACCGTGAACGGCTGGAGAAGTTGCGAGATAGTTCTTGAAACAACTTGTCGATTTCGTTGAATTTGCCTCTATTAATCCGATGCTATGAACTGTTATGATCCTTTCATATCCCTTCCCAATTTATATCAAATACTCTTTTAAATAACCAGAGACAGGTTTTATTCAGCAAATCTTGCAGCCTGATCTGCTGTTTAGATCTGGTGGCTGAAACAAAAAATTGAATATCTTTCGCGTTTATATTAAATATATAGGTGATGTAGTTTGCCAATAAACAGTGGAGACACAGCTTGGGTTCTGGTGTCAACGGCCATGGTCATGCTCATGACACCGGGCGTTGGTTTGTTCTACGGCGGTCTGGTGCGCAGCAAGACCGTCGTCTCGATGATAGGCCTCTCTTTCCTGGCCTTTGCTCTGGCCAGCATCCAGTGGGTGCTGTTCGGATACAGCCTGTCCTTCGGCTCGGACATATCCGGATTTATCGGCGGCCTTGACTTCCTGGCCCTCTCCGGAGTAGGCCTGGGCGAGGCTCCCCTGGCCAGCAACATACCGCATCTGATCTATGTGGCCTTCCAGCTCGTCTTTGCTGCTGTGACATTGGCCATCCTCACCTCTGCGGTGGCGGAAAGGGTCAAGCTCAGCTCTTTTATCGTGCTGGCTCTCCTCTGGACCACACTGGTCTATGATCCCCTGGCCCACTGGGTCTGGGCGGGCGGCTGGCTGGCCCAGATGGGAGCTCTTGACTTTGCCGGCGGAACGGTGGTGCATATCAGCTCCGGCTTCTCTGCTCTGGCCATAGCTCTGGTCATTGGCAAGAGGATGGGCTACGGATCATACGTCATGGAGCCGCACAACATCCCCATGGCCATGATCGGTGCGGGACTGCTCTGGTTCGGATGGTTCGGCTTTAACGCGGGCTCGGCTCTGGCCGCCAACGGTCTGGCCGCTTCAGCCCTGCTGGTCACCAACACCTCTGCAGCCGCGGGAGCGCTCACCTGGCTTGCGGCCAGCTGGCTGAAAGGAAAGCCCAGTGCTCTGGGAATGGTGAGCGGCGGCATAGCCGGCCTGGTGGCCATAACCCCGGCTGCGGGATACGTTGACGTGACGGGAGCCATCGTCATCGGAGCTGTTGCCGGTGTGCTCTGCTACATGGCCCTGCTATTTCGCGTCGGCCACGGCCTGGACGAAAGCTGCGATGCCTGGGCGGTGCACGGCATGGGTGGCCTGTGGGGCGCCATTGCCACGGGCATATTTGCCACAGCATCCGTGAGCAGCTACACCGGCCTGATCTACGGCAACTTTAATCAATTTGCGGTACAGATAATGGCTGCTGGTGCATCTGTGGTCTATGCCTTCGTGATGACGCTGATTCTGGCCAAGATCGTGGACTCCGTCATGGGCCTGAGGGTCACAGAGGAAGAAGAGTATGTTGGCCTGGATATCGCCCAGCACGGCGAGAAGGCTTACGCCTGAATGTGCCTGAACCTGTTTGTGCCAGAATATGCTTAAGGATGCCTGAAGGTGATAAGGATGAAAAAAATAGAGGCCATAGTGCGGCCGGAGAGGCTGGAGCAGATCAAGAAAGCCCTGGAAGAGAAGGGAGTAGTCGCCATGACTGTGATGGAGGTTCTGGGCCGGGGCGAGCAGAAGGGCATCAAGCTCCAGTACCGGGGCGGAACCATGGAGGTCGACTTGCTTCCCAAGCTCAAGCTGGAGCTGTATGTAACGGATGAAGAGGCTGATTCCATCATGAAGACCATCTGCGATGCTGGGCGTACCGGCAAGTTTGGGGATGGCAGGATCTTCATCTCTCCTGTGGAGAAATCCGGCAAGGTGAGGACGGGTGAGGTCTTCATCTAAAAATATTTTTTAAAATCATATAGTTCGCAGCAAGCTTATGGGAAGTCGGGGCACCAGCCAGCGCATAAAATCCTTGTAAGATCTCTCGTCTGCAGCAATCTCGATATACCTGTCCAAAACCTCTTCTCGGCAGGCCAGGATGCGCAGGAATGTTTCCGGATAGCTGTGCATCATTTTTGCGAAGAATAAGGCATATTTCAGCTCCTCGCCGAATTCCTTTTTGCATCTTTTTTGATAGGCATTGGCCACTTCTGTAGCAGGCACTTCTCCTATCACCCGGCCGGCTATCTGTCCGGAGGTGAGGGCATAGCAGATACCTTCTCCGGTGAAAGCATCCACGAATCCTGCGGCATCTCCGGCTAGGAGCACTCTACCGGAAGCAGTCCTCCTCTTGTTGCCGCCTTGTGGTATGAGGTGGCCTGAAAGCCTCTGTTCCCCCGAAAAGCCGTTTTTCTTCAGGAACTGCTGCATGGCCTGGCGGGGGTGACGCAGGTGAGATAACAGGCCGCCTATGCCCACTGAATAGTATCCCCGATGAGGAAAGATCCATCCGTAGCCGCCCTCTGCCACACCGAAGTGAATGTCCAGAGTGCTGGCCAGGCGTTCCTTGATCTTGTCGTCCTCTTCCTCTATCTCGGCAACCAGGCATATTCCCATGCCATCTTTCCTGTCCGGCCCCTGTATTCTGTTTTTGAGCGAATCCTGGCATCCGGAGGAGATCACCAGGAACCTGCATTGGTAGGTCCTGTCCTTTGTTTTCACCGACACATGCCCGTCCTTTTCCTGGAAGTCCAGTACCTTTTGCGTCTTTAAGCCAGCCCCAGACTCTCGGGCCTTCTGCAAGAGAAGATGATCGAATCTGCTTCTGGTTATTAATGTGGTTAGATTGTAGCCCTTGTGCCTCTCAAGAATCCTGCCCTGGAAATGCACACGAGCTCCAGTTATGTTCCTCTCGCAAATGTCGTTTTGCAGAGGAAAGTCCAGCAGCGAGACTGCTCTACTGGAGAGAGCACCGCCGCAGGGTTTGTACCTGGGAAATGTCTCCTTTTCCAGGATCAGAGTATCTAATCCCTGCAGGGCTGCCGTTCGGGCCGCCGCAGATCCGGCTGGCCCCGCACCCACTACAATCAGGTCGTACATTGCAAATAGGGTTATGCACAGGATTACTTTAAATAATTTTCTAAAGTCTAAATCAAATAAAATTGCTTATAGTTAAACTGGGCAGATCAGGCAATCTTAAATAATTGGTCCCCCTCCCCTCACCCTGGTGTTTTGATTGGGACTCTTAGACGACGCATGTGCGGGCAGACTGACTGATGAGATGAAAATTGTAGCCGAAGCTGAAGGCAAGACCCCTGAGTTCATACTCAGAGGAATCGCTGCTGGTCGGATCGTGATCCCTCGGAGCCCTTACCGGTATACCAAACCGGTGGGCATAGGCAAGGGTCTCGCCACCAAGGTCAATGCCTCCATAGGCACCAGCAGCGACATCGTGGATGTGGAGATGGAGGTGGCCAAAGCCCGCATGGCTGAGGCGAGCGGTGCCGATACGCTCATGGAGCTTTCCACAGGCGGAGACTTTATGGAGATCAGAAGGCGCGTGGTGGAGGCCACCACCTTGAGTGTTGGCAGCGTTCCCCTCTATCAGGCCTTCATCGAGGCCATAAGAAAGTATGGTGCAGGCGTGGATATGCCCGAGGATGACCTCTTTCGCGCCACGGAAGAGCAGGCGCGCGCGGGCACGAACTTTATGGCCATCCATACCGGCATAAACAGCATCTGCGTAGAGCGGCTGCGGCGCCAGGGCGGGCGCTTTGGAGGCGTCTGCAGCCGGGGTGGTGCTTTCATGATCGGCTGGATGCTTCATAACGGCAAAGAAAATCCCCTTTACAAGGACTTCGACTATCTTCTGGAGATTCTAAAAGAGCATGAAGTAACGTTAAGCCTGGGAAATGGCCTGCGCGCCGGAGCTGTGCATGATGCCACCGATCGGGCTCAGATCCAGGAGCTGATCATAAATGCTGAGCTAGCCGACAAAGCCCAGGCCGCGGGCGTGCAGACTATTGTCGAAGGGCCCGGCCATATTCCCATCGATGAGATTGAGGCCAATGTTAAAATTATGAAGCGCATGACCAATGAGCGGCCTTTCTACATGCTGGGGCCTTTAGTCACAGATATCGCTCCTGGCTATGATCATATCGTGGCAGCTGTGGGTGCCAGTCTCTCCAGCGCCTACGGGGCGGATTTCATATGCTACGTCACTCCGGCAGAACATCTGGCTCTTCCCAATGTGGAGGATGTAAGGCAGGGTGCAATCACTGCCCGGATCGCTGCTCACATTGGAGACATGATCAAAAACCAGGATCGTAAGCAGGATTTGGCCATGGGGCGAGCTCGAAGGGATATGCAATGGGAAACACAATTCCAGCTAGCCGTCGACCCGGAGACGGCCAGGCAGGTGCGGGCAAGCAGATCACCAATTGATGCACATGTCTGCACCATGTGCGGAGACTCTTGTGCCATGAAGATAATAAAAGAAAATATCGACCTAGCTCGCTAGCTGAAGAAGAGGCTATAACCGAACCGAAGAACGCTGGTGCTGGATAAGGCGGCCTTTAGCTTGGCCTCTGCCAACCAGCTTTTTGCCTCGAAACGGATCTGGCCTTCATTCGTCAGATTTTGGAAGGCAGCGATTCGATCCTCTGATCTTACAACTTCATTCATTGCGCCCTCTGTGGTGGTTATTAAGATGGTAGAATTGTTGTAACCTCCTTCAACTGTTCTCTCTATCCTTGCGCTCACCACGTCCATACCCACGCGAAATACGCTTCCGTTATCCCTGGTTATGATCAGGTTGATCTTCTCGCTGCCAAGCAAGTTTTTCAGGATCGAAGGCGCATTGTCGATCTTGCTGTTGTAGTTGGTAACATCGTTTTGTATGCCTGGCATATCCAGGGAAAATGCATCAGCAAAGGATATTAAGAGCATCAGCAAGATCGCAGCGGAGAGTAGGGAAGGTCTTATAAAACGGGTTAGCATACCAGATGCTAAGTCATAATAAGATAAATAACTTTGGATATTTCTTTGGATGATGATTGCAGCAAAAAGCCATTTATGAATCCGTAGACATCTTGATGATAATGACATTTGCTGCGATGGATTGTCGCAGGGTGAATAAAGGATGCAATTTCCCAAATGGCTACAGAATCCTTTAAGTACAATCTTTTCAAATAGTAGGCTATGGATGTCCTGGTGCTCTGCATTGACCGCGACAATGACTTAGGCCGCAAGGGTGGGGTCGAAAGTCCTGTTGTGGGCAGGCAGGCCAATATCGATGCTGCCCTTAAGCTGGGCATGGCCGATCCGGAGGACTCGGATGTCAATACTATATTCGGAGGTATAAAAGTCCTGGATGATCTCGTCGCCTCTGGCAAAACGGCTGAGATTGCATCCATTGCAGGTGACTTAAAGGTCGGCTTGATATCAGACAGCAAGCTTGCTTCACAGTTAGAAGAACTTGTGGCGCACCTGCATCCCGACGGAGTAATCGTAGTATCAGATGGTGCTGAGGATGAGGCCATACTGCCTATTATCCAATCTCGCATCAGAGTTAACGGTGTGCGCCGCGTATTGGTTAAACAAAGTCCCAATCTGGAGAGCACCTACTACCTTCTCAAGCAGGTCTTCACCGATCCCAAGATCAGCCATACTGTCTTCATACCACCCGCTTTAGCTCTTCTCATGTTTGCCATCTTCAGCCTCCTGGGCTATCCCAGTGGTGCTGTGGTGGCTATCACCGGTGCGGTGGGCCTTTATCTCTTATTTCGGGGCCTGGGATTGGACGACTCTATGGAGGAGGCTAAGCAGACATTAAGAAAATCCCTTTATGCCGGCAAGATCGCTTTCATAACCTACATTTTGGCGGCCATGCTGGTGATCATCGCCACCGTGAGAGGATTTGCCTATTCCTGGCAGTACTATCATGAACCCATATCGCCCGGATTCTTCATTCTGGTGATGATCTACCTTCATGAGAGCATCTGGTGGTATGTTGTCGCGGCTTTATGTGTGGATCTGGGCAAGATCATGGATATGTATCTGGAGGGAATAAGAGATGCTCGCACCATTTCCTATCTATTTTTCTTGCTGGCAACGGGCCTTATCATCTGGTCTGCAACTGGATTTATCCTGGCCAGCAATGCCGATCTGAAGTTTGGTATCGGCATGGTGGAATCGGTCCAGTATCTAGCCATATCGGCGATAGTCGCTATCCTGATCACAGTGGTTGGCGTCAACGTCTCCAAGCGCATAGCCGGAGAGGGGCCGCTCTAAGCCTGCCAAGTGATTGAAGTACGGTGATTGGCAAATGCTGCATATTCATGCCTCGGGCGAAAGATGTCTTTGCGACTTTACCTTTGATTTTTACTGGCAGCATCAGGGCTCAAGACTTGACATGGATCAAACCGTAAGTGGCATAAGCTATCGAAAGCTGGTGCAGGCCCTCTCTCAAGGCGAGACGGTTAAGATCTTGGGGGACGTGGGCAGTCGCCTGGGTTCCAGTCTGGGAGTTGATCTGCAGCGGTTGGGGGGAAAGGGTGGGCCCATCGAGGCGGCCGGTAAGATAATTGTGGATGGCAATGTGGGCAGCCACATGGGAATCTCCATGCTACGTGGAGCTATCTACGTATCGGGGGAGATAAAACCGCCTTTGGGAAACGTTGTGCCGGTACAGAGCGATCTGACTGGCTACAGAAAGTTCGTCTCGGCCACAGAGGTATTGGAAAAAAGCATGACTGTACTGGGACCGAACAACGCAGATAAAAACGGCCTGACCATCTTTGACCGCGTTTTGAGGGATACCCTGGGAGCCAGAAATTCCACCGACAAGAAAATTTGCCTGCAAGGCGATGCGGGAATGAGTACCGGCATCCTTTTGCGCTCCGGCTTGATTGAGGTTTTGGGCAATGCCGGCCCTAACACAGGCGTGCTCATGCGGGGTGGCAGAATTGTGGTACGGGGCAAGGCCGGCGACTTTACAGGTGCGGAGATGAGGGGCGGCGAGATCTTGATTGAGGGTGATGCAGGAAGTTTCGCCTGCGCTTGCATGAAAGGTGGGGCCGTCTATGCCAAAGAGGGCAAGAGCGTGCCTCCCGTCGGCGTGCAAATGCCCAGCTCCTCCGAGCAGGCAGCTATTGCCCGGGCTCTGAAAATTCCATTACTGCATGCTATGATGTACCGCAAATTTTGCCTTTAAATGGCAGCTAATTGTATTAAAAAATATAAACAAAGAGCCTAAGCTCTTGCTATTTTAGCGGGCTGATCTTCTCTATAGCCACTTCGCCCTCGACGCCCATCACAATGGAGAAGATCCACTCACTGAGCTTAGCACAATGCTCAGGAATGCATTCCTCTATGCAGCCTGCGCAGGGCTCGAATGCATCAAGCGCCAGCAGTGAATCAAAACGCCTGCTGCGAGACTTTTCCGCGCAATGGAGCCGATAGGTTCTGATGCCATTTACCGACTCCTCTTCTCTGGTGATGAGATTATCTTTGAGGAGCTTGGCCACAATGCGAGAGCATTTCCGAGAATCGATCTTCAAAACCTTCCATAGATCACTTTGCAAGGCTCCTTCAGGATGCGACTCTATATACTCCAGCGCCTCCTCAGCAGACATTTCCGACCTCTTTAGTTATTTTATTCAATTGGGCTTATGAGGATAATATTGTTGCCGCGCAGGATAACCGATCCTAAAGAGCGAGTCTTCTCGCCGCCTATAAGTTCCACTGTCTCCAGGAGGTGAAGGTTCAAGTATTCATCGACACTGTTGAGAATTCCTTCCAGGACATAGCGCGGTGAGCCCTTCATCTCCACCTGAATCTTGCTGCCTACCAGACTCTGTACCTTTTTAGTTGGGAACATAAACCAGACTCCTTGGAAATTTGCATGAGCAATATTGCATAGCTGAATGATTGATCAATTTGCGTGAATAAAATTTGGGCGCAATTCTCAGGCGGATACCACGCCTTTTACGCCCTTTACACTCTTCACGAGTTCTTTCTCGATGAAATTTTTAAGCGTCATCTGTGAGAAGGGACAGCCTGCGCAGTGCCCTTGCAGCTTTACCTTGACAATTCCATCCACTATATCGACGAGCTCGACATCTCCACCATCTACGCGAAGGCCTGCCCTGATCTTTTCCAGAGCGAGCTCGACGTCATCTTTAAGGTTTTCCATGAATATTTCAGTCCCCTTTCACCTTTATAGATGCAACTTTGTGCCCAATGATCGTGTACCTTATCCCTTTTAAAGCTTCCTCGAGCTGCTTGATGAGCTTTTCGCACTTATCGGAGCCTACGACGGTATTAACCATGACTCCTGGTTCCGAGTGGTCTCTGATCGCTTTTAAAGCCAGATCAGGGTCTTCGCTCAGCTGGAATGTCTTCCAGGTATTCGGTGCCATTCCCTGATACTCCATAAGATAAAAGCCGGTAATGCCCAGTTCTGTTAAGGTATTTATAACTCTAACCAGGTGCTCGTGATCCACAAAAATCTTGACCATCGTCTTCATAGATTTCCCCTTTGTTATATCGAACATCGAACCTTAAATAACTTCGCGATTATCCAGATATTTTTTTATCCTACCCCGGCTAAGCAGGCCTTACTATGGCCATGAGAGATATCAGAGATGTGTTAAAGAGCAAGGGAATCGGTGAGGACGAGGTCGTCTCCGCGGCAATGCAACTTTACTTCCCCCATCCGGGAGTGGAAACGCGCGAGAAGGCGGAGGCTGTTTTTCGGCAGGAAATGGCTCTCGCGCTTTCTGATCCCAATCTGGCGCTTCTCATTTACGCGGGAGTCCTGCTGGAGTTGGAGGGTGAAAGATGCAATCTTCCTAATTTGCAGCCAGCTGACTATGAGAACGATCTGACCTGTCTGATCGCGGATGAGGTCCTGGGTCTTGCCATTGCCAAGTATGTGGGCGGCTACAAAGGGCTTTTCGATTACGTTCGCTACGACAAGGCCAAGCCGGGGATCCTCTCCCGCCTGGGCCCCTTCATGGACGATGTGGTGGCCGGGCTCATCGGTGGAGTATCTGCTAATATGTATACCCGGGCGGCGCAGTTCGCTGAAGGGAGCTGCCATTGAAAGACCTGCTTTTTGCTCTCAAGTCAGGATTCGGCTGGCTGTCTACCATACCGGTAGGCATCTCCATGGAGGGCATCGAGGCCCTGATGAAGCATGTTTATGTCTTTCCTCTGGTGGGCCTGGTATTGGGTGCGATTTTGGGAGCAGTGGCCTATATCGCGGGGCAGGTTCTGCCTGCCAATCTGGTGGCTGTAGTGGCGATAGTTGCCATCTACAAGCTCTGCGGCATAAACCATATCGACGGCCTAGCCGACTTCGGGGATGGGGTGATAGCTCATGGCACTAGTGAGAAAAAGGTACAGGCTATGAAGGATGTCTCTCTGGGCACGGGCGGAGGAGTTTTCATCGCCGTAATCCTGCTGGCAGCCTTCGCGGTTATTTCAGACATCCCCCAAAAGGTACTGCCCCTGGCCCTTCTGGTGGCAGAGGTCTCGGCCAAAGAGGCCATGATCTGCTTTGCTGCTTTTTCCACCTCGCTGCAGAAGGGTTTCGGCCAGATCATGATTGAGCGGACGGGGGCAAAGCAGTTTGCTATCGGCCTGGTAATATCGGCCATTGTGTGCGTGGCGGCCTTGGGCCCCCTGGGCCTGGCCGCTCTGGTCGCGGCTCAGGCGGCCGCCCTTTACATGATTCTTGTGGCGAATAGGAACTTTGGTGGGGCCACGGGCGACGGTATTGGGGCTACCAATGAGGTGGCAAGAGTGGTGGCTCTGGTAGTGGTTCTGACTTTAGTGACCTTTGGAGGTGTTCTTCCCTGGATGCTCTGCTGATGGCTGGGGGGCGCGGCTCGCGACTGAAGATGGGGGAAAAGCCGATGGTGACTCTCTTTGGCAGGCCGCTCATCGATTATGTAGCCCTGGCTTTGGAGGACAGCTCTGTGGGTAGGATCTTTGTGGCCACCACTGAGAATGTGCCTCAGACCCGAGAGTGGGCCATGGAGAGGGGGCTATGTGTAGTAGAGACGGGCAGCTATGGCTATGTGGCGGACATGATTGAGGCCGTGAAGAAGGCAGAGGTCAAAGATCCCATAATGATTATCATGGCTGACCTGCCCCTGATCACATCCGATCTGATTGATGAGGTAATAGAGGTTTATGAGGAGCGGCCCGAGCCGGCTTTATCCACTCACACTCCCCTGGATCTGCACAGCCGCCTGGGACGAAGGCCCGATTCCCTCTTCAACTATCAGGGTCGGCTCATTGTTCCGGCAGGCATAAATGTACTGGATGGCTGCGAGATAGAAAAGGAGCAAGAGGACTTTCACCTGATACTGGAGAGAATTGAGCTGGCGGTGAATGTGAATGTGGTCGGGGACCTCAAGCTCTGCGAGAAGATAATGCAAGGTGATTTCCTTTGAACAACTCCATAACCGCAAACGGCGAGAAATTCTCGACCGATGACCTGCTGCTGCTTACCGGAGAGGATGAGATCAAACAGCCCGATCAGATCAAGGGCTACATCCTGCTCATGGCTCGGGCTCTAAGAAATCCCATGAGGCTGCCCTGGCTGATCAAGGACATCTTCAATCTCTGCATTCAAGAGGAGGACCAAAGGGACATGAGGCTCTGCCTGATCCGGGTGCAGGTGGAAGCGGAGCTGAAGATGAACCAGGATATCCAAAGGTATCAGCAGAGGCGCTACGTGGCCCAGGTAATCGAGATTCTGCTCTTCAATGAGCTCTTGCTCGCGCCGCGCGAGCCGGTGGAAGAGGGGGATATTGAGTAGAGCTCAAACCTCTTTTTTCCCATTTGATCGCTCGCGGTTGAGTATGGCCTCGATTTCTGAGCGGATCTCTGGCGCGAACTTCTTGGAGGTCTTCCACACAATCTCATCGTCAATCCCAAAATAACCATGGATAAGCCGATCTCTCATTCCGGCCATATCCTTCCAGGGTACCTGAGGATTCCGTTGCCTGACGGCGGTAGGCACTTTCTTGACAGCCTCTCCTACGATCTCAAGCGCGCAGATCACGGAATAGCGTGTCTTTTCATCAGCCAGAAAATCCTCAAGGTCCATTCCCTCCACGAAGTTTTCTGCCTTCTCCAGATTATATATTCACGATATCCTGCAGAAAGTCGATGTACCTTCGCCCGGGCTTCACAATGCTACCTTCTCTCGAAGAATACGCTCTCCTATCTCGCCTTTTAAGGCGCGAATTGATACGAGATCAACTTTGATACCGGTGATCTCGCGAAGCTTCCGCTCAAGGGAGATGAACTTGGGAAGGGTGGGCACTTCCTCGAATTCCACTAGAATATCAAGATCGCTATGCTTGTGCTGCTCGCCCCGGACGTAGGATCCGAAGAGCCAAAGGGTACTGACGCGATATTCCTTACGCAAGTCCGCCAAGTTATTGCGAAGCAACTGCTTTAGATCCTCTAGAGCAGGCTTTGGCTTATATTTCAATGGCTTTGAGACGGCTTGAGACTTCTTGCTTTGCATCGAATACTATCCGGGTTTTAAGGGATAAATACATACGGATTCTTTTCACGATGGGTGAGATTTGACAGTTGACCTAACAAATCCACACATGCAGGATATTGGTGTTGGTCTTCTTAAGAAGATCTTGTAGCAGTCGGAGATTTTGCAGTGACTTGAATAAGGTGAGGCACCTCTACTTAGGGGTAAAGCACCAATTTGCTAGCTCAATTGGATTCTTGATCCTTTTTGGGATACTCATCTACGATTACATTAGTCTTTATGGGCTCTGCAAAATAGCCTAATTCGTTTTTTAGAAAGTTAAGATCATCTTGGTCTTTTTCCGTCCAATTATTTTTGAAATAATAAATTGCATCCATTGAATAGCCCTTTCCTTTTTCATATATTTCTGTTGCTATTCCAACTACTGTTTGATTTTCAGGATATAAACCTCTAATAACAAAGCAACGAGCACCCAACTCAGCTATTCTATATTTGCGATCAAAGTCTGGAGAACAAGTTAAAAAGACATAACTCACACCAGAAGGAGAAAGTACGCATCTTGATCTTATCTTACTTTTTTGTGTTAAGAATTCAAAAAACGCCTTGCTTAAGATCCTTCTATTAAACCTATTTTCTTTTGCCATTGTTCGCATGGATCTTTCAACATCTGTTAAGGACGAACTAAATTCTAAATTATTTTCATAAAAATCGTTGCAAAATATTTCGATGATATTATCCTATACATAACTGATCCGATCTTCTTCCTTATTAGTAATAAATTCTGGTTTCTCCGTAACCTTTGACCACAATCCGTCGCTAACTAGGAAGCAATCAAAATTTATTGGAAGCATTCTATTGTTATAAATGTATAATGCAAGCAAATCTTCTTCATATCCCAGAAACATAGTCTGTATGCCGGCTATCGATAAGAATTCCTTATCATTTAAATACTTAATAAAATCCGTTATTGTATCAAGCATGTTTATTATAATATTTAGTGAATATTCATCAAAAACATGAACAAAGCCCTTTCCAAGTTCCCCAAAATAAATTGGAACTTCTCTTTTTCCACCAAGAGCTACTGCAATACGATGTATTTTGCGACGATCGCTTTGCGGAAATGAGAGACTCTTTCGTCCTTCCTTTGTGATTACATGTGTCGCTCTCTTGATCCATTTTTCAGCTCCATAAATTTGCCCACAAGATTCTTCGATTGCTTTTTTTTTTTGCCATCGACTCCAATCAACCGAAATATCGCCACTATTTGTTAATTCTATCTCTTTAACAGATAAGATAATAATGTCAGGATCGCATACTATTAGCACGTCACACAGTTCTTTACCGTTCTTGCCTTTTGGATTAGATAGCTCCACATAGATAAAAATGAATTCCTGCATATTTTATAAACTAGTTCTTCAGACTTGTTCATGTTCTCAAGACATTGTTATCTCTTTTACACAGACTATTTAAATCCATCTTTCTGAACACGTACTCCCCTTCCACCGTCACCTTCTCCGCCATCCCCCCAAACCGTGCCCCTAAGATCAGCTCCCCGATCTCCTCCTTCATCACCCTGGATATGCCGATGATGGACGTGGTGGGCCGTGCATTGACATCCACCGCCCAGGGCCGCTCCCCCAGCACGAAGTCGATTCCTGCATATCCGCGCAGGCCCAGGGCCGCTGCCGCCTTTCTTGCCTCAGCCCAGATCTCATCGGCGCGAGGCGTATTATAGGGAACCTGGCTTCCCTGATAGCTCATGCCTTCGCCGGAGAAGTCGATGAGCTGGCGGTTGATGGTCAGCGGCAAGAAAAAGCCCTCCCGGCTTACCATGAAGCTGGCGGAGAGGTGCAGCCCCTCATGGTAGCGGGTGACGATCTCCTCCGGGCCCGCTTTGGTCAAGGAGGTGATTCGAACACCCTCCGAGCCGCAGCCCGTGCGCGGCTTTACCACGTAGCGGTGGCAGCCTTTCTCAACAGGATCGGGCCTGTCCACGATCTCAGCCACGGGGACGCCTGCCAGCGCCAGAGCCCGGGTGCAGAGCAGCTTGTCAGCGGCCAGGCGCGCCGCAGCTGGGCTGCAGCCCAGGTTCACCGTATGCCTCTCCAGGATCTCCAGTAGGTGGGGCTGCATGCCGTCTGGGGCAATTAAGAGCCCGGCGTCTGCATCGCTGTCCAGGACGCTTTCAAAATCCTCTTCACTCTTCATGAGAATGGGTCGGCCTGCTGCAATGGTGAGCCCGAATGTGGGGTAGAGCACCTCATGCCCGCACCTCGCAAAGCTCTTCGCCAGGGTGGCCAGCATGGCCCGCCCCTCCAGCTCGCACGTCCCGCCCAGGCCAAGAGCGGAGGCGTATTCGGCAATAAGAATCTTCATGGAAAGTCAGGTCGGATTAGCGGCGCAAATGTACTTAATTGCATCCGATCTCGTACTTGCCTTGGGCATAGAGATCAAAGCCTTTATTGGGCCAATCATCTCCATCACAGCGCCGCTCCCTGAGACAGTTCCGCCCGCAGCAGCACATCGACAATTATGGCGGCAAAGAGCACGGCCCGGTAGTTGGCTGACTGGTAGAAGAGCTGCTCCCCCCTCACCGATGTTGGGTGGCGCACGAAGTCCAGGTTTTGCAGCAGCAGCCAGCCGCCTGCGCCGCCTGCTACGGCCAGGTAGAGCCATCCCAGATTGGCGGAAAGGCCCAGGGCGATGGATAAAACGACGCCGATGACCCAGAAGCCTGCCACCATTTTGGCGGTGGCAGAAATTCCGAAGGTAGCCGGTGTGGTGGGAATTCCTTTTTCTTTATCGCCGACCACGTCTCGTGAGGCATCGCAGTTGGTAAAGCCCCAATCTGTGATACCAATCATGGCCGCCAAAATCAGGGCGGCGGGATGCAGACCGGGGCCCGCTTTGAGAAGTCCGGCCGGTTCCATGGCCAGCCAGACGCCCAGAGGCACCAGTCCGAAGGACAGCCCCACAAAGATCCAGGAGAAGGGCGTATTTCTCTTGGCCCAGGCGGAGTAGATGGTGATGAGCAGCGTGGCGGCAATCAGGATGGCAAAGCTCTCCGGGTTGAGGTATAGGGCCACTGCCCCGGCCACGAGAAAAAGAAATAGCGACCAGAGCTGGGCCTCGCGCTTGCTCAGCATGGCCGAAGGCAGAGGGCGGTCGGGCATAGCAATGCTGTCCACATCGATATCGCAGCAGTCGTTGTAGACATATGAGCTGGTGATGGCACAGTAGGCTCCTATAGCGGCTATGATAAAAGGCAGCAGCGGCGGCAGGGCCCCTTCCACGGCGTAAACCGCCAAAAGCGCCGCCGCGGCGGGCATGGCCAGATCCATTGCCGCGAGGGGTGGACGCAGGAGCTCGATGTGTGCCCTAAATCGGGAAAGGCTTTGATGCATGGCGATTTATCCTGAAATCTTCAGATGAGCCCCGCGAAGAGCTCAAGATGCTCCTCGGGCTTTGTCAGGTAATCCAGAAGACCCGGCTCTCTTAGCAGCGGATACATCTCCCTGTTCTTGGCCAGGCCGAGTTTGCGTAGGCTTGAGCTGTCAGGTGCTTCTATCCGGCGAAGCTGTCCTGCCTCTGGGCATCGATCGTTCTTTATCCAACCAT
The DNA here is from genome assembly GCA_016927055.1 of Methanotrichaceae archaeon. Lineage (GTDB taxonomy): Archaea > Halobacteriota > Methanosarcinia > Methanotrichales > Methanotrichaceae > Methanothrix. The sequence continues at coordinate 33,252 of JAFGNK010000171.1, forward strand.
CTCTGGTGAAAAAGTAGGCCCCCCCAGCTTTTTCCCGGAAGGGATCGTAAAGCGATGAGAAGTTCCTGGCCACGAAGTTAGCCATCTTAAGAGTCTTATTGGAGCGATTTATGGTGATGTGGCCGTAATCGGGCGGCACAAGGACCTTATCTCCGGCTGAGGCGTAAACTGCCACCACATCGCTGAGATCCAGGTTTTGCAGAAGGTAGAGTGCCTCTCCTTCTATTACCTCGTAAAGCTCCGGGTAGGTGATGGTCCCGTTGGGCACAAGCGGATGGTAATGGCCGGCTGTCTTGATATATTCGCGACCGAGCATATTTGGTGGAATAATAGTGATATCATAGCGTAGATCCTGCTGCAGTAGCTTCTCTTTATCCGCCCGGCTTAAGAAAAGGTCGCGATACATGTAATAAAGCTCAAAGTCCTCTGCCCCGGCAAGCCAACTCTGATCGAAGATCACTTCCTTCATATCGAAAAGCTGACGAACGTCGGGCTCCTGTCTCTTGCCGCCAAATTCAATTTGCATCTTTCAGCCACCAAATGACATTGAGCTTTTTCAGGATTAAATATGATCGCATTATCTTCCTTTTCCTGCAAAGGTCATGAGCACAGCTAAGGTCGGGCAATTCCAAGGGCAATTTTCTTTTTTTCTTTTGCCAGATTGTACCGGATTTCTTTCAGTTGCTGCCGTCTTTAGCAGGCCTGCGGGCTGGTGATGGTGAAGTACTCCGTGAGCACCTTTCTGTAGTCCACAATCACGTCCACCTTCCAGGTTCCAGGCAGGCGGGCGACGTCGGTTCCCTTGATCTTAAGGCAGCTCCAGACAGGTGCGGCCCACATTCCCGTGAATCCATCGATAGGAGGAATGGTGCTGAAAGACCGGGCATACGTTCTACCCTCCGGCCAGTACCATCTCCACTCCACGCTGTGCACCCTCGCGTCCCGCCAGATAAGCAGCCAGGAGGCGACCTGCTCGTCATCGGATGTAAATGTATACGTCCTGTAGAGCGGCATGCCATTCGGGCTAATCTCTTTGGCTATCGTATGCTCGGAAAGCGGAAAGAAGGTAGGATGGGATGCCTGACAGATCCCGCCCATGAGCAAGACTGCCAGAACAACTAAAGCTAGAACTCTTTCTCTCATTGCTACTCACCCATTACTGCATAAGTTTATTGCGACCCCAATAGTATAATAATTAACTGTACCATAAAAAGATGACGATTGATCGGACCGCTGAACAGAAGTTTTAAGTCTCTCTTAACCTCTGCGGCTTTGCGTCTTGAAATAATGGCAATTGGGTTCCAGGTGATGCGCGCAAAGATCATTCCCTCTTCGCGAATGCAAGCTCCTGCAACATGCAACCTTCAACCCTGAATATGCAACTCGGAATATGTAACCCGCAAATATGCAGCCAGGAAATTTTATGCAGAAAAGTTAAATGCGAAGCGGAGTTATGCTCAGCCTTCTGGCAATTTCTGCCGGAAGATCTATTACGCTGGATGCAGCATCGATCACATTTCCATCGCTGGTGGCGACTATGGCCCCAACACTGCAGATTTTGAGCTGATGGTCTGCATCCCTAGCGGTCCTGGCCTCTCCTGGTAAGCCCAGATCCGCCATATGTATTCTTATCTGCCCGGCCAGCTCGCCGCTGCCGCTCATTTGCTGGTCCAACAGAATAGCTACTTTTGCAGGGCCCGCTTCGGCAAGAAGATTCAGTATTTCCTGGAGGGCTGAAGAAGTATCCTGGGACGGCCTATAGCTTCTGAAAATCCCCCGTACGTCTCGCAAAAAGCCGTCGTCGCATAGATATACGGGAAATCCTGCCCGCAGGCTTTCTGTGGTGATGAGTACGTTGTAGCCGTCCACGAACACCGCTTTGCTGCGCAGGGCCGGCAGGACGACCGTCTTTGCCATTCTGCTCTGGGCGATCTCTTTTGCAATGACAGTTCTTCGCAGCACAAACCTCTGCTCATCCGGTAGGCGGTGGTGGTCAGATACGTAGCGAACGGCAGAGTCACCGGGATAGCCTTGATCTACTAAGTATCTGGCCTCCTGGGCGGCTCGTTTCAGTCCGGCTCCTGCCTTTGCACCGACCCTCTCACCTCCTGGTAGAGATCTCTGCCGTGGGCGTCTACGGCCACGATCATGGGGCCAAGCTCTCTTGCCTCAAACTCCCAGAGGGATTCGGCCATACCCAGTTCCTGCAGATGCACGCGGAGCACGCTCAACTGCTGGGCAGCGGCAGCGCCACAGCCTCCCGGATAGGCCAGGTAAACGGCTCTGTTCCGGAAAGGCTCGCCGGGCAGGCCGCCCTTGCCAATGATGGCCTTCACCCCCAGCTTCAGGATCTCCTCTGTGTAGCGGGCCATGCGGCCGCTGGTGGTCGGCCCGGCGGATAGAACCCGTTCATTCTGGATGATCGGACCACAGTGATAGAGGGCTGCCCCCTGCAGGGAGACGGGGCTTCCCGCCTGGCGTATCAGGGCATGAGCTTTGTCGCGGGCGGTGAAGATTGGTCCGCTCAGAAATACCACATCGCCGGCCACGAGCTTCTTAACGTCCTCATCGGAGAGGGGCGATCTTAGATGGTGCTCGGTCATTGGATCACCTCTGTTGCGCTGCGGTTGGCCCAGCACTGAAAGTTTATGGCGACGGGCAGGGAGGCGGTGTGGCAGAAGGCCTTCTCGATTTTTATGCCAAGAGCTGTGGTATCCCCGCCCAGGCCCATGGGACCGATACCTAGCCTGTTGATCCTCTCCAGGAGCTGCAACTCCTCCTCGGATGAGCCGGGCATATTGAGCAGAGCTCGCTTGGCCAGGCGGGCTGCCAGGTCGAAGCTGCCGCCGAGGCCAATGCCCAGGAACAGGGGTGGGCAGGCATTGGCGGCGCGCTTCGCCACACTCTCCAGTATGAAGTCAAAGGGATCGTCTGCGGGATTGAGCATGCCTACCAGGCTCATGTTCTCCGAGCCTGCTCCTTTGGGAAAGGCGGTGAGCTGCAGGCCCTTGCCATCCACATAATCCAAAATTACATCCGGCATACCGGGACCGGTGTTATCTCCGCTGTTCTTGCGGGTCTGGGGATGGACGGCATTGGGGCGCAGAGGGACCTCTTTTGTGGCGATTCTTACTCCCTGTGCTATGGCCTCGAAGAGGCTGAAGTCCAGACTTAGATCGCGCCCCATCTGCACGTGAAAGATAGTAAGGCCCGTGTCCTGGCAGAGGGGCAGTCCTTTGCTCTTTGCGATCGATACATTTTCCAGCATGAACTGCAGGTGGTGCCTGGCGACGGGATTACTCTCCCGGGCCATTGCCTCTTCGATTCTCTGCAAAACCCAGTCGGGCAGAGATGTCTCCGCTCTCTGCAAGGCCCGGACCGTGGCCTCTACCGTTTTCTCTCTCATGCCCTCTTCCCCTTCTTGCCCGGCTCGATCTTGATGGGCTTGGACTGCTCGGGGAGCTTGAGATTGGTGAGCTTGCCCAGAGCTCTTTCCATGGCATCTTTGTGCAGGTCTCCTGAGGTATGGATGCCGCCCGGCGTTCCCCGCACGGCGCGACAGGGATACTGCTGGCAGAAGAGGCCGGTAAAGGCCGGCGCCTCATTCACTGTCCTCCCTACTATGCCCTCTGCGGCATGCCAGGTGGCTCCGCAGGGCGAGCCGCGCACAACTGTCACCTTGCTGATGCGCCCGTCCTTTGTCTCCACCTCCAGCTCGGGCTTGCCCAGCTTTTGTGCGAACTCATCGATAACCGGAACGCCGCACTCTTCCAGGGTGCAGCAGATCTCATCCACCTCGATGTGAATGCCGGTCTCCTCTGCGATCTTCTCCAGCTCGCTGATGGAGCCGGCCCTTCCCATGCCCCCGGGAATTATGGCCGCTTTGACTCCGTGCTCGCCTGCCAGGCGCACGATCTCTGGAGTCAGGTCAGGGTGAAAGGTATAGAGAATGAGCAGATCTGCCTGGAAGATCCTGGGATCAAGGTTTAGTTCTTTAATAAACTCTTCCGGGTCTTCGATGAAGCCCGGCAGCACCTGAGGAACATCCACGGAGACGACTGCGAAGTCTGTCCTGGTCTTGATGACCTCTAAAAGGCGCTCGCCGTACTTACCACGTTTAACTACGCCAACCAGCATGCTAAGACATCTGCCTGGCGTGTTAATATCCTTGCCGGATAAAGGATATTTATGAGCCCGTCAGATACGAAACCCATGATTCCAGCCGTCCTCATCGCAGGCACCCACAGCGGCGTGGGCAAGACCACAGTCACTTTGGGCCTCATGGCTGCGCTTCGCGCTCGCGGCCTGGTGGTTCAGCCCTTCAAGGTGGGCCCGGACTTCATCGACCCGTCTCATCATACTGCTGTCTGCGGCCGCCCCTCCCGCAATCTCGATCCCTTTATGATGGGCGAGGATGGCGTGCGCCGCTCTTTCTGCTCGGCTCTTGCCGGGGCGGACGTGGCCGTGGTGGAAGGTGTCATGGGCCTTTTCGACGGGATGGACGGAACTGACGTGAGCAGCTCCGCTCAGGTGGCCAAGATCCTGAATATCCCGGTTCTTCTGGTCATAAATGTGCACGGCATGTCGCGCAGTGCGGCAGCCATGGAGAAGGGCTTTGCGGAATTTGACCCCTGCATGCGTCTGGCCGGCACCATTCTCAATCAGGTGGGAAGCGAGCGTCACCTATCCATGCTGAAAAGCTGCATGGACAGGCCCATATTCGCCGCTCTGCCCCGGGAGAGGGAGATGGAGATGAAGAGCCGCCACCTTGGATTGGTGATGGGCTTTGAGAAGGAGCATGATGTGCAAGCGTTGGCCTCCTGGCTGGAAGGCCATGCCGCCATCGACGAGATCCTGAAGCTTGCTTCTCCCCCCTGTCCGGCGCGGGAAGAGGTGTCTCCCGTCGAGAAGTCAGTGCGCATAGGCATTGCCCAGGATGATGCCTTTTGCTTTTATTACTACGAGAATTTGCGCGAATTGGAGAGGCGGGGCGCAGAGCTGGTCTTCTTCAGCCCGTTGCAGGACGATCTGCCCGATGTGGACGGCCTTTACATTGGGGGTGGCTATCCGGAGCTGCATGCCGCCCGGCTGGAAGCAGCTCCTGCCCGAAGACAGGTTAAGCGGGCCTCAGAAGAGGGCATGCCTATCTACGGAGAGTGCGGCGGGCTGATGTACCTGGGCCGCGCCATCGAGCTGGAGACTGGCACTTTTAGAATGGTAGGGGCTCTACCTGGCTCTACTATTATGACTAAACGGCTGGCTGCTCTGGGGTATGCCAAGGCGCAGGCAATAAGAGACAATCCCGTGGCAGGGCTGGGCGAGACTCTTCGCGGGCATGAGTTTCATTACTCTCGATTTGAGTGTGAAGAGGACGCTCGCTTCGCTTACCGGCTATGCAGAGGCAAAGGCATCAAGGATGGCTGGGATGGCCTGGTGGAGTACAATACCCTGGGTGGGTACCTGCATGCTCATTTCTATTCCTTTTCCGTGGATCGGTTCATTGAGAGCTGCAAGCGCTATCGGAAAACATAACCTGAGAGGCAAGGGGCTATGGAGCTGAACTGTTAGGTGAATTCTCAAAGGATATATGTGGTTTCTCTATCACCATGAATGAATAATATGTTCGCGATCAGCTCATTGAAATTCATTTTCTGATAAAAAGGCATGAGTTCTCTCTGGGGTGCAATTTTATTTCATATTTATTTCTAAATGATGAGGGATTGAATGTGATGTACTGTATATTATCGTTTTCTATTCGGCAAAAATACATAGAATATTGACAAAAGCCTGTCGCATTGTAAAATATATAGATTCGTTATGGAGAAAAGCTTAAATGCAGATTGGTGTCCATATAGCTCCATAACGCAAATGGAGTGTAAACTATGAGCAAAATAACAAGCGGAATTGTGCTCTTCTCTCTCCTGATGGCCCTCTCTTTGGGAGTTGCCTTCGCTGAGTCCGAAGTTGCCGAAGTTGTTGAAGTAACCGAGAACGCCACCAACCTTACAAACCTCACTAATGCTACCAACCTCACCAACGTCACCATCGACATCAACCAGACAAACGAGACCATTGAGGTAGTCGAAGAGGCAACCGAAGAGCCAGTCGCCGAGGCAGAGTAAGCTATTATTGTGATCTGTCCTATTGGCAGGAAAGCCGGGCAGGATCTTCCTGCCGGCAATTTTTCTCTTGCTTTGATTCCTATTAATAACTCCTATAAGTATAATTAAAGAATACAAAGAAATTTTTAGAAAGGCTTATATTTTTCAGAGAATAGCATTGTTTGAGGTATGAATATGAGAAGCTCAATTGCGTTGATACTATTAGCAGTATTGGTGACCTTTTCAGCGGGGTCGGTCCAGGCACAGGATGCCCCGAATGGGACTGAAGCCGTGAATATTACAAATGAAACAATCGTCGAAGAAGTTGCGCCGATAGAAGAAGCTGCCGCTCCTGCGATCGAAACCGTGGAAGCCGTGGAAGTAGTGGAAGCAGTCGAAGAGGCTCCCCAAGCGGCTGCCTCGAGATATCAGCAGCTCTCTACATACGTCGAAGGAGCCGCAACTGTTCTGGGAAAGGATGTGGCACATGAATATCAGGATGTGTCCCAAACCGTTAACACTGGCACGGTATTCACCCGTGATGCAGGCGTTTCCTCTCCTGCCGTGAAGGTTGGCATCACCAGGGTAGGCACTGCAGAAGACAAGTACGTCCAGGTAACCAATCAGGCGGTCGGCTCCTGGGACATAACGGGATGGACTCTGGCCTCGGCCGAGAATACCACCTTCACCTTCCCGGCCATGACCCTGGAAGAGGAAGCTTCCGTGCGCGTTCATGAGGGCGAGGGTGTGGGCAGTGCGACCGAGATCTACACCAACAGCTCTGCACCTCTATGGATTGATAACCTGGTCTCTTTGCAGGATGCGGAGGGAAATATCATATCCACTTATGATGTCTCCAC
>JAFGNK010000172.1 GCA_016927055.1 Methanotrichaceae archaeon
GAGCTGGTGCGTCTGGATAACGGCGTTCTTACTCCCCATGCCGAGATCGTGCTGGAGGGCTATATCAGCGGCGAGCGGGCCAGCGAGGGCCCCTTCGTGGACATCACCGGCACCTGCGATCTCATCCGGCAGGAGCCTGTCATCCGGCTCACCAGGATGATGACGCGCGAGGACTTCATCTATCACGCCCTCCTGCCCGCCGGCGGCGAGCACAAGATGCTCATGGGCGTGCCCTACGAGCCGCTCATTTACAAAGCAGTTTCTAAAGTAGCAAAGGTGAAGGACGTAATCCTGACGGAGGGTGGGTGCAACTACTTCCACGCCGTGGTGCAGATAGAAAAGGAGACGGAAGAGGACGCGAAAAAGGCCATCGAGGCCACCATGCAGGCGCACGGCTCGCTTAAGCACGTCCTGGTTGTCGACACGGACATAGACATCTACGACCCGCGCGATCTGGAGTTTGCCGTTGCCACCCGCATGCGCGGCGATGAGGATCTTGTGATCCATCCCAACGTGCGGGGCAGCACCCTGGACCCGCGAAGTCGAGAAGGCATCACCACCAAGGTGGGAGTGGACGCCACCGCCAGGCTGGATCGGCTCTGGAAGTTTCAGAGGGTCACTCCCCCGGGGCAGGGATAGAGCAGGGGAAGATGGGCAAGTCCCTTTTTTTCAGATCTCCAGGTAGAGGCGAATGCTAAAGATGGTGCCCACGGCCAGGACTACAGATATCACCAGGGCCAGGATCTGCAATATCATCTCGCTCATTTTATCACATCTATCTTAGCATACTCCTGAGCTATCTGCTTTTCTCTGGGCGGCCCAAGTCGCCGGGACTGGGAGGGCGCCAGCACCTGGGCTGATTTGACGCCTGTGATTATGGCCATCAGCCTCACCTTTCCGGCAAAATCGGGCCTAATTCTCGCTCCCCAGATGACGTTGGCCCTGGGGTCGAGCTCCTGGGTGAGTGCCCCGGCGATGGCGGCAGCTTCCTTCATGGTCATATCCGGCCCGCCGGTCATGTGGAGAAGGCAGGCCCCTGCACCGCGATATTCCACGTCGAGAAGCGGATTTTTCAAAGCGGAGCGCACGATCTTCTCCGGGCTGCTCTTCATATTCCCCTCGCCTACAAACATGAAGGAGGCCCCGCCCGAGCCTATGATGGTGCAAACATCGGCAAAGTCCAGATTGATGAGTGAGGGGCATGTAATGGTCTCGCAGATGCCCAGCACGGTCTCGGCGATGATCTGATCGACGACGGAAAAGGCGTGCTGGAAGGGCAGATGGGGTGCACATTCCAGGAGGCGGTTGTTGTCCATGACGATTGATGTATCGGCGTAGCCGCGCAGCGCCTCCAGCCCCTCCTCGGCCACAAAGATGCGTGCTCTCTCCAGGTGAAAGGGAGTGGTCACCATGGCCACCACAATTGCGCCCCGCTCTTTGGCCAGGCGGGCCACCACCGGGGCCGATCCCGTGCCCGTGCCGCCGCCCAGACCCGCCAGCACGAAGACCAGATCGGCTCCCCGCAGCATGCTCTCCAGCTCTGCGGCGGCCAGCTCTGCCGCCTTTCGGCCCAACTGCGGGTCGCCGCCCGCGCCCATACCCCTTGTCAGCTTTTGCCCGATCAGGATCTTCTCATCCGCCTGGGCTGTTCCTAGGTTCTGGCTGTCTGTGTTGATGGCTATGGTCTTTGCCCCGGCCAGGCCCATTCTGGTCAGCCGGGTCACGGTGTTATTGCCTGCCCCTCCGCAGCCGACAACCAGGATCCTGGGCACGCCAAAACCGTCTTCGTATTCGGAAAACTCGCTAGACTCACGTAGATCTGACTGCAATACCTAATTCCCCCTCATTGCTAGCTTAACCAAATAGTGGTATATGTTAATAATTATTGCGGATAAGTGCGGGCAGGATAATTGGGCTCCTATATCCGTGGTTTGCAGAAAACAACCACAGAGGCACAGAGGCACAGAGGCGCAATAAGAGCATTTTCGTATCAATGGGCCGATAATTGCTTGTAGTCTGATGTGCAGAGTCAGGGACCAAAGCCGGAAAAAAGGGCTGCAAAATGGGGTGCTGATGTCATTATTGCGGGGGGCAGATGATCTGGCGCAGTTCATCGCCAGGAACTACTCAGGCCGGGTGGTCGAGGTGGGGGCGGGCTATTCTTTGGAGGTAGCCCGGGCCCTGCAAGCGCGGGGCCAGGATGTGGTGCTCACCGATAAAGAGGAGCGGCTTTCAGGCAGCATGCGGGTGGAAAAGGATGACATATTCTCACCCCGGTGGGAGCTGTACCGGGGGGCAAGCCTACTCTACTCCATCCGCCCGCCTCTGGAGATGCAGTTGGCCATGGGCCTGCTGGCCTTGGAGCTGGGTGCGGATGTATTGGTACGGCCCCTGATGGATGAGGTGGCAGAGCTGCCCGGCTTTGCCCGGCGGCTGGTGAATCGCGGGGAAGCGAGGTTTTATTTGTTTTCGGCGAGGGCCTAGCTTTTGCTGGATATTTGTAGTTTGATTAAAACAAATTAAAAAAATTAGTAATCATCGTCCACTAATTCTTGTGGTATCTGATCTATATTTCTCCCTTTACGGACCATATTCTCCCGTAATTACTGGGTACGGTCATCATTCTCTCCTCTCCCGCCGCCACTTTGAAGTTATCCTGCTGGTGAAGCTCCTCGCTATATCTTCCCGCCAGAGGGAACTGGAAGGGCACTATCTGATCGCTGTCTCCGAAATTCAGGGCGATGAGACTGAATGCGTCTTTGTACTTTCGAGAGAAGAGCAATACGCCTTTGGACTGATATCTCTGGGGATCGTCGTAGAACCAGTGCTCTCCATACTGGAACTGGGGCGATTTGCGAAGCTTCAGCAGTCTACGCACCAGCCAGATCATCTTCTTGCCGGGAGAATCGTAAAAATAATCCCATCGCATGGGCCGGAAAACCACCACTCTTCCCATACCTGCTTGAGGCACATAGTAGCCTTCACAAAGCTCCTGGCCCTGCCAGAGCATTGGAATTCCCTTGCCCGTTATCATGCCGATCAAATATGGCTGGACCTTGTACCAGAGACTTCTGTCTCCCTCGGTGAGAAGATCGTTATTGTCTCTTAAGATGGTGCCGAAGTTGCAGATGAAGCGGAAGTGATCATGGTTCTCAATGTACTGCAGGGCAGTCTTCTTTATTTGATCATTATTGACCTCGACCTCCTGGGGATAATCCATGAGACCTAACCGGTGTCCTAGCTGCGTCAACAGCTCCCACCTATTTTTTGCCACCTCATTTGCGGCATCAAGTGTGTGGTTTTGCCAGGTGCAATTGCTGTAAGTCTTCTCCAGGACCTCTACCGGCCCTTCCAGCTGCTCTGCGCATTGGATCAGGTTGATCTCCCCATCATCGAAGAATCTCTGCCAGTGGTCTGTAGCGCCCATCTTTCCCTTAACCAGACGGTATGTCTCATAAACCAGTTTGGAGTATCCCTGGCCGGTTGGGCCGTCCCAGTAGTTGGGAACGCAATCGTATCTGAATCCGTCCACATGATAGGTACTCAGCCAATGGTGGTTTACGGAAAAGAAGAAGTCCTGGGTCAGTTTCCTGCAAAAATCAGTGCTCTCTCCGAAATAGTTCTCAGCAAAAGGCCCCATGAAAGGATTCTCAGCATAGCCCAGCTTCTTATAAAGATAGAAGTAAGGGAATGAACTGTCCGTATGGCCGTAGACCATATCGAGTATAACTGCTATCCCCTGGCGGTGGGCGGCGTCTATCAGTCTTTGCATGTGCCTCCTCTTGCCAAA
>JAFGNK010000173.1 GCA_016927055.1 Methanotrichaceae archaeon
GACATACATCCGAGAGAGCTTATGCAGGAAATCATCTCGTTGGCAGTTGATTCTCTTATGCAGCTTGGCAATCTTATCCTTGATCGCCCCATAATTATTCGATCCCCTCACCGCCCTGGCTAGCCTTCTTTGCAGTCCAGCAAGCTTATCTTCGGATTGTTCTGCACATCTTGGATTTTCTATATCATTGCCTTCAGAGTCAACCACGAAGGAAGTCAAACCGACATCAATACCAACTGCGTCTCCAGTTTCCGGTAACGGCTGTGGTCCCTGATCGGCCTGGACTATGGCGAACCATCTCTCGCCTTCTCTCTTGATTATGACGGCTTTGATGCAACCTTCGATCTTTCGATAGATCTTGATCCGAATTTCTCCTATCTTAGAGAGATGCAGCAGGCTATGATCTTGATCGATCTTGAAGCCGGACTGATTATAATTCATAGTGTTGTACCAGCCATATCCTTTGAAACGGACATGACCGATCTTTCGACCATTCTTCTTGGACGCTGCAAGTCCCTTGAAATTAGACCAAAGAGTATAATTCACCATCTGAAGAACTTTGGAATAGACCAGATTCAGCTTCGGATTCTCAAGCTTAAGAGATGGAATCATGTTCTGAGTATCATAGGTCTTGAGCTTGATGCCTTTCTCTTTAGCATCATTCAGGTCTTCGAGAAGCCGATTATAAAGCCACCTGCAAGCATCCAAATTCTCTGCTAACTTCCATTGAGTGATATTGCTCGGGAATATGGGATACTTGTAGCTGATCATCATACGAATACAGATATGCATACCTAATATTTATATCAGTTGAGGGCGGCGTGAAAGTAATCATGACAAAGGACTCCGCTTTCATCCCCACCCTGAAGGATGGGGACTTCCCGCTCCGTCCTTCGTGATCCTACAAGTTAAAATCTGCGTTCGCCGCCCAGCAGAAGTATCGAATTCTTTTCCAGCAGCATCACTTTACGCACGCCAGCAGGTCCTTGCTTGTTATATCCCCTCCAGCGCCTCTTCCTTCATCACCGGCAGCCTTCTGATATTGTGCTCTCGCATCAGCTTCGCCGCCTCCCGGAAGAAGCATCCAGGTCAATGGTGATAAGCTGAACTGTTAACGATATACTATGTCGCGATTTCAGAGCGCTCGTTTCAGATCTCCGAACATACCTTAATATTATGGAAAGATTTTCGTCCAGTTCAGATGTACGGTTTCCAGACAAGTTGGGCCAATCTTCGTAATATTTTCATATCTTTATCTCGCAAGTGGCCACTCCCCCCTTCCTTTGACTTTTGGCAGACAATCCAATGGATTTTTCACGCCCAGCACCATATACAAAAACTTATGTAAAGATTTTTGATATGAGTGAGATATTCTGACCTATAGTAGCTGTTAAGTCAAATGAAAACAATTATAATGTATCATATGAGAGATATAATCATTATATAACTGAAAAGTATCTAAGGAGAGATCAAGTTGAATTTAAAAACGTGCACCATAGCCTTGGGATTATTGCTTTTGTTTTTATCGATGCCAAATGTCAATGGCGTAACTGTTACTACATCATGCAGTCAAAGTGGAAACAATGTCGGCACCAGTACAACATATGGAATGCCAATCGATGCGGAGATTAGTAGCTTTACAACTCTGCTTGGTGGCGGTGTCGGTATATCCCAAACAATTATCGGAAGCGGCGATTTAACCGATAGCAGGTCTGTATCAAATTCCGCAGGATCTTATGCATCTGAGGGAGTAACAATAAACAACGCCGAATCGTATGTCTACACATATTACCTGTATCCAGGAGAGGGCTCTGGTTGGTCGGCTTCTCTTTATCCAGAGGTTTCTGCGGGCGAATCCTTGAACGTCAATCATGCAGATTATATCAAAGCGTATGCCCAGGCCCACAATAATAAGGGCTATAGTGCCGTTGTGAGCACAGAGATATCCGATCCCAGTAATGGGGCATGTCTGTTGGGATACTCGAATAATGTAGTGGCTAGTTCATATAAAGTCACAGCCGCTCAGAATGCCAATCAGGCAATTGGCATAACAAATGTCCAGGCATTGGCAAATGATAAACGCGGTAGAGAAGCAAAGTCAATAGCAGACTTTATTGGTTCCTATTCTGAGAACCAGGCTGTATCAATAGATAGATCCCATGTCTTTGCCAGCCAACAGCTGCAGGGCAAAGGAGATTTTGAAGGCGCACTGACTTATGCAAAAGATGGAAAAGGAAATGAAGCTTTATCAAGAGAGGATGGATCATTCTCAGGAGAAATGGGCACCAATAAGTTGGAGGCATTAGTGGATGCTTCAAGAGCTTCAGCCAGTCAGGAGGTTGAATTCGAGTATGAGCCGGTCTCTTATGGAGAAGTTGGAACGTGGGATAAAACCGTTTTTGGAGCGTTCAGCACATCGACAAATTTCAATAACAATATAGCTACAGCCAGTCAAGAAATAAGCCACTCCGAACATTATCAGAACACACTGGAAAGCGCTTCAACAGCCAATACAGCAGGCTCCAATCTCAACTCCTACTTAATTGGCGTAGCAATTGACAGCAGTGTATTGGCAAAGGGTATGAAAGAAAAAGAAGCAAGATCATGGGAGGATGGGTACACAGGCGTTTACTTCAACGAACAATCCGCTATGATAGACAGAAACGCTGCGAAAGCCACTCTAAACATGAGAGGTGTAGGATACTCCTTGAGCACAATAAATTCTGCAAATGACGGAAAAGGTCATCAAGCCATAGTCGCAAACACGGCAAGTCTCTCAGGGAATATGATCATGAATAGCCAGGGTGCTCAAGCAAGCAACTCGGGAACTCTGGCATATCAGGACAGCGAGCTTGAATATATGCCAATCTCCTACAGTACAGGCACTTATGATCAATGCATTTTTGGAGACTTCACATCCTGGGCAACGGATGGAGTCAAAACAGAAGCCAATGCTGAGGAAATTATAAGACACGGCGAACATTTCCAGCAGCATCAGATGGCTTTTACAGATGGCATGACTGCAGAGGCCACCAATGATGCCTACTCGATTGGTGTGGCTAGCGGCAGCGTATCTGCAAAGGATATGAAAGGAAAAGAAGCAAGATCATGGGAGGACAGCTACACAGGCGTTTATTCCAATGAACAGTCCGCATTGATAGATCGGACCACTGCTAAAGCTACTCTGAACTTGAAAGGTGTGGGATACTTCCAAGGTTCAATGACTTCTGCCAATTACGGAAGAGGGTATCAGGCCGTAGCATCTGCAGAGGGAGCATCTTCAGGAAATCTGATCACAAATAGACAGAATGCTCAGGCAAGCAACTCGGGAACTCTGGCAAGCCAGGAGAACGAGCTTGAATATCAGCCAGTCTCCTATCAGACAGGCGCTTTTGATCATCTCATAGGCCTGGATTTCACATCATGGGCAAAGTATGGAGCCAAAACGGAAGCTAAAGCTGAGGAAATTACACAGCACGGCGAACATTTCCAGCAGCATCAGATGGCTTTAGCGGACGGCATGACTGCAGAAGCCACCAATGATGCAAATTCAATTGGTGTGGCTAGCGGCAGCGTATTAGCCAAGGATATGAGAGGAAAAGAAGCAAGATCATGGGAGGATGGCTACACGGGCATTTATTCCAATGAACAGTCCGCAATGATAAGCAGAACCGCTGCCAAAGCCATTTTAAACCTAAAAGGTATGGGATACTTCCAGGGTGCAACAACTTCAGCCAGAGATGGTAGGTGGAAAGAAGCCATAACAAGCGAATCCGGCGCATTCTCGGGAGATATGTATCTTAATGGACAGAATGCTCTTGTAGATGCCTCCAAAGCACATGCTGATCAAGACGTTTCATTAGGTTACTCTCCAGTAGATTATCAGGGAGTAACTTATGACGCCTCTTGGTTGACCTTCGATGCCCTGACAAAGGCAAGAAGAGAACTAAATCCAGTAACAGAAGAGAAAAAAGATGTATTTACGCCCTATGATGTCAACCAGGATGTTTCAGCTCCTTGAAAACACTTATTCTCTTTTTTAGGGATTGTTTTTTTTTTGGCGATATAGTTGCCCGCTTCATTTTCCTTGAGGAGAATTAGATCTCTACACTGATTGCCCACGGTCGCATGAAAATGCTCGCCTTTGTTTCATGGATTGCTTTTTTGTCAAATGAATCATTTCACGCACGCCAGCAGATCCTTGCTTGTTAATATCCCCACCAATGCTTCTTCTTTCATAACCGGCAGCCTTCTTATATTGTGCTCTCGCATCAGTTCCGCCGCCTCCCGGGTGGAGGCGTCCAGGTCAATGGTGACAAGCGGGGCTGGCGTCATGATCTCCGTGACTGTTACCGCTGCCGGGTCCCGGCCCTGTGCAAAGACCTTTCGGAAGATCTGGCTGGTGGTAACGATCCCCAAGCACTGCTTGAGAAGGCCGTCGCTCGCCACCAGCAAGCAGCCCTTCCTCTCCGCCGCCATCTTTTTTATGGCCTCCAACACCGTGGCCTCCGGGCGCACAGTAGCAATGGGATAGCTCATTAGATCTCGAACCTTCATAGCCGCCACAATCCATTATAGTCAGGACCTATATTGAAATTATTAGCAGATAAATATTATCCATTCTTGGGGGATGTTTATCCAGCGAGCTATTTTTAGCTATTGTTGAGCCCAGATATCTATATTTATCCGCACAGTAATCTCTGCAGCCCACTGTTAGATCCTGGTAGTTGTAGTAATAACAGTAACAGTAGTCATAGTAGTAATAGCTGCAGGTCCCATTTAAGAATAAAGAAAAAAATAAATATCGGGAAAATCTTCTTCAGAGCTCTCCCCATTGCAATTCCAGCGCCACGGCCGGCTGCTCCAGACCGAAGCTCCTGAGCACCAGAGGATGCAGCTCTCCGAAGCAACCGATCTTTTTGTCCCTGGCCAGGAGATCCCCACCCCTGCCGGACAGAAGCGCCCCGTCCTGAGAGGGCACGATCTCGGCGGTAATGGCCAGCTCTCGCAAAACGGCGTCGACGACCGACCGAATCTCCGAGAAATTGGCGCCGCTGTGAATGCTGGCCGCGGCCAGATGCATGCGGGTCTTCTTCTCCACCACCACGTCCCCGGCGGCAAATATCCTCTGCGGCAGAGGATGATGCTGGTTCATGGCAAAGATCTCCAGGAGGCTGGAGAGAAGCGAGGTGCGCAGGATAGTGTGCAGCTCGCTGATGGGGTGCAGCACGGCAACCGCCCCGGCGCACTCCGGCGCGCTCTGGCGCCTCATCCACTGGAAATGCGCCTTCTCATTGGTCAGGGTGAAGGGCATGGTCTCCAAATAACCCAGCCCGGCCATGACCTCGCGAATCTCGCCCTTGCGCACCTCAGAGGGATGAGCCCGGCCCACGGTCACTGTCTGGGGAAGCTTGGCCTCAAGCTTCTCAAAACCATAGGCCTTGGCTGCGTCCTCGAAGATGTCCCAGGAGTGCATTATATCCGCCCGGTAGGCCGGAACCAACACCCTCACCTCGCTGCCAGATGCTACTGCCCCTAAGCGCATCCTCTCCAAACATTCCGCCAGCTCCTGGGCCGTCAGATCAAAGCCGATCAGCTTGTTGGCCTCCGCGGCACTTACCGTCCATACAGAAGGCCGCAGATTGGGGGAAAGAAAATCGCCCTCGCTTCTCTTGACGAGAACGCTCTCGATCTTGCCGCCCCGCTCCGCAAGGGAGGTTACCA
>JAFGNK010000174.1 GCA_016927055.1 Methanotrichaceae archaeon
GCATCCTTCTTCTCAATTCCTCGTTCCTTCCTCTTAAGGAGATCCTTGAGGTCCAGAAGCGCCCTAATTATCTTTGCAGCTTCATCATGCAGCTCTATTGCCTGTTTTTGCGTGAGCTTCTTTGCCTTGAGAGATTCCTCATCGATCTTCTCTTTCTTCTCCAATATATCGATCAGCTCGGTGATTTGCTGCCGCTCTATCTCTGTGATCTCTTTTTCGTTGATCAATCTCCAGATGAGGCGGTGCAGCTCTATTCTGCCCTGCCCGACATGAATCTCGGGAGGCAGATCTTTTTCAGTCTGATGGAACTTATCCATCTCCATCTCTAAATCACTCCGATCTATCTGCATTTCCACCAGCTCTTCCACTCCCACCCACACCAATGCATGATGAAGACTGGCAAGAAGCTTTTTTCGTTCCTCTTCTGTCAGATAGTCGCTGATATCTCGATTAATCTGGGGGTCTTTTTTCTCAATTTCAGACATGAATCCTCTTTAGAATTGCTCCATTATTGAGGATTCCTACTTATCATGTTCGCCCAGATGAAATAACGAGGAGCCAAAAAAACAGAAGGACACCTTGGTGGCTCTAAAATACCCCAAGAGCGCCCATTTCAAGATTATTTTACTCGAAAACCTCTACATCTCCCGATTCCAGATGGTAGCGTGCCCCCACAATCAAGAGTTCGCCCTTCTCCACCTTTTCCGATAGGATGGGCTGGGAGGCCTTCAGCTCATCTACGATGTTATAGACATTATTATCTATGGAATTGTCCAATAGCTCGCTCTCATTTCCCATTTCTCTGGCCTGCTCCACCGCTGGCTCAATGAAATTGACCAGGCTGCCCAGGTGACCTTCCACCTCTCCGCCCTTGACCACAGCCGTTACTGCACCGCAACTGTCGTGGCCAAGGACAACTACCAATGGCACACTCAGATGATCGACGCCGTACTCGATGCTGGCGATGGCCACATCATCCAGAACCTGACCTGCCGTCCTGATCACAAAGATGTCTCCCAGACCCTGGTCGAAGATCAACTCAGGGGGAATTCTGGAATCGGAGCATCCAACGATGATGGCAAAGGGATGCTGGCCGGCGATCAGCTCAGAGCGGCGTTCCGCGGACTGGTCGGGATGGCTGGCATTGCCTGAGGCGTAGCGAGCATTGCCTTCCATGAGCATTTGCAGAGATTGCTCGCCTGTAATCTCACTTTTTTCCTCAGAGGCCCATGCAATTGTTGTCAAGACAGATAGCATAAGAGCTATTGCTAAAAAGCTTGAAGTTTTTATACTAAATTCCTCCAAATCCTGCTCAATGGATGATTGAAATAAGAATCTTTTCATCTTTCAAATATCAAATACATTATTATTAATCGTAAGTATGAAGGCGAGAAGATTGCACCCTGCAAACTGCCCCCTTATCTCTGGCTACTTCAACACCACGCAGGCACTCTCATCGAAAGGATTCGTCCTCATCGCCAGGGAGAAGAGATACGGATAGTTCGAACTGAGGTATCTCATATATGCCATCCACTCCATGACCAGCCGGAAATAAGCCCTTGAAAATCCCGGCGCTGCTCCAGCTCCTCTGTCAAATGGAATATCGCCCGAAGCAGATTGGTAAACCTCTCATGCTCATCTCCAAAGTTTAGAAGCCCAATTCCTGATCTATGGCTAAAAAAGTATCGATCGCGAGCTTTAGGCTTGTTTGACCAGAACGATAATGACAGATATCTTTACCTACAATAAATCACCTTCGAAGAAATGGTGATTATATGTTTCCAGGACTAGGAGGATTAGGCGGAAGGGGCGGCATGAGCCCCAAGAAGATGAAGGGCATGTTAAAGAATATGGGCATAGATATCGAGGAGCTTGATAACGTTTCCGAGGTCATCATTCGCATGCCCGACAGGGAGATTGTCATATTGAATGCTTCTGTCGCGATCATGGATGCCCACGGCCAGCGAAGCTACCAGATATCAGGCGATGCAACTGAGCGGGCCGTTTCCGTCGCGGGCCAGAAGCCTGTAGAGGAGCCTGTAATTGAGATACCTGACTCGGACGTGCAACTGGTAGCAGCTCAAACTGGCGCGAATTTGCCGGATGCAAAAGCGGCCCTACTGGAGGCAAAAGGCGATTTGGCGGCAGCAATAATGAAGCTGGCAATGAAATAGGCCATCTTAAAATTGCCTCAATTGCAATTTGATAAGCATGCCTGGTACTCTTCGCGACCCCGTTCATGGGGCCATCCAGATAGATGAGCTGGAGGCCAGTCTCATCTCATCCCAGCCGGTGCAGCGACTGAAAGGGATTAAGCAGCTGGGTCTGGTGGAGACGGTCTATCCCGGAGCGAGTCATAGCAGGTTCGAGCATTCTATAGGAACCATGCACATGGCCGGGCGGATGGCCGGGCACCTGGGCCTCTGTGAAGAAGAGGCGCGAAAGGTGCGATTGGCCGGGCTTTTGCATGATCTGGGGCACTCGGCTCTCTCCCATGCCGTGGAGGGCGTTCTCAGCCGAAACCCGGACATACAGCCTATTGTGGCAGGCAGGCGTGTTTTCAGACATGAACAGTTCTCTCGCCAGATCATAGAGGCTCATCCCTTCGGAGAGGAAGCTCTAGAGATTGCTGAGAGAGATTTTGGCAATGCAGACGAATTGTTTAACCAGGTCGCAGATATAGCTTTAGGAGGCAGGCCGCCTCTGGGCCAGATTATCGTGGGTGATCTGGATGCGGACAGAATTGACTTTCTTCTGCGCGATTCGCACCACTCGGGCGTCTCCTTGGGCCTCGTGGATACCGATCAGATCCTGCAGGCCCTCACCATTAGCAGTGGCCGCATTGTACTGGCAGGGCAGGGCGATTATCGGGCCGAGATGTCCCAGACCGCGGCTGAGTCGATGCTCATTGCCCGGGCGCATCATTACAATGCGCTCATCTATCATCCCGCCGTTCAATCCATCAGGGCCATGTTGCTGGTCGCGTTGGAGCGAGCCCTGAGCAGGATGGATGCGGATGAGGCCAGGAGCAGCATTGTTCTCTTCTTCCGGGAGTACACTGACCCGGAGCTTCTGGATTTCATCTGGCAGAAGGGAGACGGCACTTCCCGGGATCTCCTGGCGCGCATAAAATACGGAAGAGTCTTTCCCCTGGCGGCCAGATTCGACCACAGGTCTCTGTCGCCGGATATCAGAATGGCTCTCTCCACCATCTCCCGCCACGGGCGGATGAGAAAGCTCTTCGAGGACGCTCTCGGCAAAAAATACGGATCGTTGGTGGATGTCACAGTGGGCAGCGGTGTGCCGCGATCCATGAGAACAGAGGCGAATGGATTTTTCTATGACGAGTCGGCCCTGGCGGCGGGCCTTGTCAAGTCTTTGACCCGTCAGATCGCCATATCCTTCTTTTCGGACGATAGGCCAAAGATATCACTGCAGGAGGTGAAAATGCAGGCTGAAAGAATCCTCTCCTTTATCCGCTCCGAGAGCTACCTTCCCATCGACGGGCTGCTGCTGCTGTTTTATACCCTGCATCAGATGCTTTCCGAGACTTACGGTCAGAAGATCCTCGTTCCCAGGATCAGAAATATAACCTGGCTCTACCGGACCGTGGCCAGGATAAAGGACCTGGGGCCGTCTGGCATGTGCGGCCTTTTCGACTACACCTTTCACACCGACTATGGCTTTCCCTACAGTGAGAGGCTCTTTGAGGACATTCAGATTCTGGTGGCCGGCGGCATGATATATCAGGATGAGCGGCACTATGAGCTGAATGGGAAGTGGCTGCAGCGATACGAATATATGCTCACTGCGCAAGGCATAAAGTATGCCGAAAAGGTCGCCGACTCTTATAGCAAAGAAGCGGAGGCACTGGCCAATCATCTCAGGCTGGAGAGGCATACCATTCCCTATGATGTGGTGAGCCTCTATCTCAAGAGGTATACAGGCAAAAAGGAATGAAAGCAATATTTTGGCGAAGCTATCTGAAGAGATAATAACCTTGAACTGGCCGGGACGCTTTCTAAAAAAAAAAAGATCTCCGTCCGACAGGGTGTCCAGACGAGCCGACGGGGTGTCCAGACGGGCACCTGCCATCCGAAGAATAGCGATTTTAGTTCATCTGGTGCATCTTGAAGGGAGACTGCTCGTATACCTCGACAGGTGTGGAAGGAGTCCATGCATCATCCAAGAACTGGTAGATGCTCTCGCCTGTCCAGGCTACTGTCTTATCCTTTCCGGCTGCGCTGGCTGTATAGATGGGAGAGGCAGGAGCGGGTGAGGTGTAGTTATCATTCAGGAAATCGTAGATGGCATATGTAGAGCTTTCCTGGGTGGTGTTATTGCGGGTCATGTTCTTGAGAACCCCCGTGGCCTGGCTTGCCAGCGGAGCTACAAAGGAACTTGGCACCCAGCTGTCATTAAGGAAAGCGGCCATAGAGGGTGTTGTCAGCAGGGAAGTCTCAGCCGGTTCCGGCATAGCAGCCGGATTGTCTAATAAAACTGGCGCTACAGGTGCGGCTATAATAGCAGGCAACAGCCCACCCAAAGCCACGAGAGCAA
The DNA here is from genome assembly GCA_016927055.1 of Methanotrichaceae archaeon. Lineage (GTDB taxonomy): Archaea > Halobacteriota > Methanosarcinia > Methanotrichales > Methanotrichaceae > Methanothrix. The sequence continues at coordinate 4,561 of JAFGNK010000174.1, forward strand.
TTAGCACAAGTATAATATGTCTCATGGGGTTTGCATTACCCCGCAGGTATCCATAAAGCTTTCCGTCGGTACAGGCCATTTCCGGGCAATGGATAATTAGTGATGGATAATAATTCTGAAGCATTTCCTTTTTCAATGGTATCGTTTTTCAGTCGACAGGGCCTTCAGCTCTGTTGTGGTCGCTTGCGGGTGCTCTGCCAGGTATGCGGCCACAATGGGACGGTGCACCAGCCGGCAGTTAATGCAGCTCCAAAACCTCTTTCCCCTTTTCGTTCTCACGAACTTGCCAAGCTCTTCATCCTTGCATGGGTATAATGGGCAGAAGCAGTGAGTGCAGTCCTGATCAGGGAAGTGGTGGCAGGGATAATATTGACAATTTTCTTTGCCCGTGGCCTGCACCGGCTGGTCGGCTGCTTCCCGGATCAGGCAGGGATCATCAGTTACCAGTCCATCGGCTCCTAAACGCAAGAGCCAGGTTGCTTCATCTTTGCTATTGACAGTCCAGGGAAATACCGCTATCCCTTTCTGATGGGCCTCTTTAAAGAGCCTGGCATTGACTCGCTTGGGAAAAATAGCCGTAGCTCCTGCCCAAAGGGCCAGCTGCACAGGATTCATGGGCAGTGATGAGATGATGATGCCCGTCCTTAGATCGGAAATGTCCGATAATTCGCGCAGGCTGCTATGGTAAAAGGAGGTCACAATGCAGTTTTTGCCAGAGAGAGCCTCGGCCACCAGCCCTTCCAGCCCCTCTTCCTTCATCTCCACCACCAGGCCCAGGTCAAGCTCCTCTGCCAGAGAAAGGGCTTCTTTTAGCGTAGCAATCCTCCGGTTTTCTACGCTACGGCTATTGCGGCCACTCACCTGCAGGGCTCTTAGCTCCTCCAGGCTGAGGTCTTCAACCAGGCCTTTGCCATTGGTGGTTCTGTCCACCCGTTCATCATGCATCAAGACCAGTTTGCCGTCGCGAGAGAGCCTCACATCGAGCTCTACGTAGTCGGCTCTGCACAAAGCAGCAGCCCTGATGCCCTCCAGGGTGTTCTCCGCTGCCAGGGCTGCGGCTGCCCGGTGACCTATGACTAAAGCCATTAACCTGAAAGCGACTGGAAAATATATCACTTTTTGCATAAAGCTTGCAAAGGATTATACTTCCAGAAGGACAGGATAGGATCTAATGCTGGATAATCTTGAGAAGTTTTGCGACCTGAAGAGGAATATTGCAGAGATAAACATAGATCCACTGCAGCGGGGCGGGATTCTGACGCCGCAGGCACGTGCTGCTTTGGTGGAATGGGGAGATGGCTACTCGGTCTGCGACTTTTGCGCCGGGATGCTGGATCGCATCAAGACTCCCCCTGTGGAAGAGTTTGTGCATGGCGCTCTACCCGAATTCCTGGGCACGGATGAGGTGCGCATCACCCATGGGGCACGCGAGGGAAAGTTTGCCGCCATGCATGCCCTTTGCGAGAAGGGCGACTGGGTGGTGGTGGACGGAAATGCTCATTACACCACAATTTTGGCAGCTGAGAGGGCGGGCCTGAAGGTGGAGTTTGTGCCCTCCAGCAAAGAGCCCGACTATGCCATTTCTGCAGAAGGCTACATACAGGCCATCGAGCGGGCTTATGAGCAGAAAGGGAATGTGAGCATGGCCGTCCTGACCTATCCAGACGGAAATTACGGAAACCTTCCCGATGCAAGGGCCATATCAGATGCCTGCCATGACTACAACGTGCCCCTGCTCTTAAACGGTGCTTACTCCATCGGTCGGATGCCAGTGAATGCACGGGAGCTGGGGGCGGACATAATCGTAGGAAGCGGTCATAAGTCCATGGCTGCTTCCGGACCTGTGGGCGTCCTGGGGGGCTCAGAAGAGTATGCAAAACTCATGTTCAGGCTCTCCTCCACCAAGAAGAACAAAGAGGTTGAGCTTCTAGGCTGCACCGTGCGCGGCGCTCCTCTCTTGACGCTGATGGCCTCTTTCCCGGCAGTAGTGGAGCGTGTGCGCCGCTGGCCGGAAGAAGTGGAAAATGCCCGCTGGTTTTCAGCAGAGATGGAGAAGCTGGGCATGAGCCTGCAGGGGGACCGGCCCCATAACCACGATCTGATGTTCTTTATTGCGGAAAACCTCTATCAGATATCCCTGAAGGCAAAGAAAGGGCGCTATTTCCTGTACAGGGATCTGAAGGAGCGCGGCATCAGCGGCATCAAGCCGGGCCTTACCCGCCAGTTCAAGCTCTCCACCTTCGGCCTTTCCAGAGAAGATCTGGAGAAGGTTTTGCAGGCATTTGCCGGGATCATAGAATCTTATGAGAAGACCTGATTAGGTATGAGAGAATATGCAGAAGCTTTATCATTGCAAGAGATCGATCAGATTAGCGCGGAGGGAAGAAAAACGAACTGCAGATCGCGATATGTCTCCTTAGCGCTGGTTAGCTTAGCGCTGATTTGGGCTTTCACGTCTCCAGCCTGTGCTGGAGAAGAGGAAACCTCTATCGATTGGTTTATGAATGGTTTTAATCTTTACAATCAGGGAAAATACAATGAATCCCTGGAGGCCTACAATAGGGCTATCGAGCTGGACCCAAATGATTTCGAGGCCTGGAACAATAAAGGAATTGACGAGGGTCTTTTGGGAAGGTACGATGAGGCTCTGCAGTCCTTTGAGAACGCAGTAGCCCTCAATGAGTCTTATGCCGAAGCCTGGTACAACATGGGAGTCATTTACGACTTAAAGGGATACTACTACACAGCCGTCCAGGCATACAAGAGAGCAACTCAGATCAATCCATCCTATCAAAAGGCCCTGGTAAGGAGAAATATCGATACGGATATTGTGATGTCCCGTTCCCTCTCCTGCGCCTGTCGGGATCAGATTGTTATGGTCTAGATCTCACGATCGTCTTTGTGAGCTTTGTGCTGGGATTAGAACCACAAAGCTCACAAAACGCACAGAGGCCTTACGAAGTTTAGAGCGCATTTTTGCACCAGCACAAAGCCGTGACCTGGAAATGCATCCTCACGATGCCGCGAAGATCCTCTTCTACAGTCCACTCATTCCTATCGGTATCTGGCTGATATCTCCTACGCCTGTCAAGATCCTGTCAGCACCCTGGCGCACATCATAGTACCTGGATTTCTGGCTGGATTCGGGCTCTAAGCTCTCTTTTGCCTCCGGCAAGGTAGCGTTTGTCTCCTGGCTCAAGGCCGATTCTTCCGCCCTGGGCAATGCTAATCGTGCGGCAGTGTAGCTGGAGATGTCGGGGTTGATCCACATGGCCTGGAATTCCGACCTTAAAGAAACGCTTCCATTGCTCACCTGCAAGAGGTCGCCTCTGATCAACCCACTGGCAGCATCATAAGTTCCCGTCAGCCGACTGGAAGATTGCACTGTGTCCTTGAGGGCGGTCAGGACCAGGTAGACCCTGCCCCCTTCCACTGAACCGATGACGATGGCATTCCAGGCCTGGCCGTTATCAGGCTCGTATTTGGCCTGGCCGTAGAGGTCGCTGCCGTCCTGGTGGAGGACCATGGTCACCGGGCCGCTCTCAATTCCCGTTAACGACCAGATGTAGCTCAGGCTGGGGACGGAGCCGGCTTCACTTTCATTGCAGAGCGCAACCGCAGCTTCAGCCGGAAAAGCCGTCTCGTTGCTTGAATCATTCAATGGCTGTCCTTGAGTCGGGCTGATTGTAAAGATGATTATAAGCAGCATGGTAATGATCATCGGTTTCTTCATCAATTTATTTGCCTCCTTTTCTCCATCATTTCACACTTTTAATGATTTTATATTACACATTTGACTATAAAAACTCTCTGAGCATCTCAATAACGGAGGGATTTCGATCTCAAGGGACATCCTGCCACAAACCGTTAGATCAACCCTGGAGGCTGGGCATTTGGAGTTTGGGCCATGGTCCATGAATCTATAAAAAAAGATATAGAAAAAGGGTACTGCGCCGAAATTCCCGGCGCCTGAAATCTCTCTGATTTGCCTTCTGCTCATTTATATGGGTATGCCGCTGATATCTCCAACTCCGGTCTGGATCTTATCAGCGTACTCGTGAATATCAACAAACCTTGAGGCCTTTTCCGTCTCTGCTGTCTCTTTTCCAGATGCGTTCGAGTCAGCAGGGGTGTCAACAACGGCAGGTGCCGGTGTCTCCACTTTGGGCTCCTCGATGACTGCCGGAGTGTAGCTCGATGTATCCGGGTTGATCCACATGGCGCTGAAGGTGCCGCTGCCTACTTTCTTTCCACCGCTGATCTGGGTGAAGTTGCCGTTGATGGTATCATTGGCATAGGTGCCGATCATCTTGGTAGTGATTAGCTCATTGTCCTTCTGAGCGGTCATGGTCAGCTCCACCTCGTTTCCTGTGACGGAACCATCGACATTGGCATTCCAGGGTTTTCCGCCATCAGGCTCATATTTGGCCTGGCCGTACAGCTCGATTCCTTCCTGATTGAGGGCCATAGTAATGGGACCCGCCTCTATGCCTGAAAAAGACCAGATGTAATTGAGATTTGGCCCAAGATTGACCTGTGTGGCATTGGCATCAGCAGTCTCATTGACCTCTGCACTTTCATCTTGCAGCGCAGCTTCGCTGGCGAGAGGGACCGGAATTTCGGCAGTGATGGCATCATCCTCGATCGTACTTGTATTATTGTCAGGCTGTCCCTGAGACAGGCCTGCGCAAAAGAGGAATACAAACATAAGAGAAAGGATTGTGTATTTCTTGTTCAATAATATGCCTCCAATATATTTCCACTTTTTAGCGATAGGCTTTTCGTCATTTGCCTACAACGCCCCTCTGTCTAACCTTCTCCTTTATCAAGCTTTTCACATGCATTTATACCTGTACCATCAATTAATAACTGCGCAATACAAGAGACCTTGGGGTGAATATGTTTTGAAGGTTGGCCGACTTCTCGTCAAGATAAACCGAATCTGCGCCTGGATGCTTCTTATCTTCATGATCATCTTCCTCATCTCAGGATATGCCTGGTGGAACGGGACATTGCTGACCCTGCAGCAGGCCAGACATATGCACACCGAGCTTGACCTGTATCTGGTATTCTTCTTCCTGGTCCATGTACTGATCAGCATCAGATTCGCTATGGCGCGCTGGAGGGTGGGCCACGAGCAGGTGGTTAATTTGCTGCTCATAGGGATCGGCATTCTCTCATTCCTGTTTGTCCTCAGTATTCGCTAAACGTTCTGGGAGGAAGCATCACACTTTTTTGCGGCTGGCCACTCCATCGAGCTGGGCAGGCTTGCAGGCACCACAAAGTTTATCTAACCTGGTGTTACTAACCTGAAGTTTAACGAGTAATAATTGAGTGATGATATTGGATCCTGTTGAGCTTTTAAATATCCTGGGAAACGAAAATAGGAGGCGCATCCTTCAACTCCTCTCTTTCCGGCCATTCTACTTCAATGAGATGGCCAAGCGACTTGATGTGGGGCCCAAGGCAGTCATCGACCATCTGGAAATGCTGGAGAGAGCAGGCCTCGTGGAATGCTATCAGGACCAGGGAAGAAGAAAGTATTTCCGCATAGTCAGAAAAACGGTCCTGGAGGTGGCGGTCTCGCCTCACTCTTACGGCGTGCGAGCCTTTCTCTCCGAGGCTGCTCCCGCAGTAGAAGACAATGGATTGGCCCAGGACATGAAGCTTTTACGCGATGAGCTCTCTTGCCTGGAGGAAAAGAGGCTTGAATTGCGCCAGCTCTTGGACCAGATCGAATCTAGAGAGATGGAGATCAAACAGATGGCTTGCAGCGCGGCTTCAAGCTTTGCGCAAAACCAGCTAGAGGCGGAGATTCTGACGGCACTCCTCTCTGGTGACGCTAAGGCTGGCCAGCTGGCCATGAGGCTGGAAGTTCCGGAAATTGTGGTTTTAGACCGGCTGAAGAGGCTGGAAGAGCGCGGTGCTGTGCATTTGAAGAGCCAGGAATGGGGCATTCAGTAGTCTCAAAGAGTCTGGTGAGAATGGGGCAGATCAAAGATGGGAAAAAGCGAGACGGAGCGGGAAGGGACGGGCATAGGGCCCATCCTGGAAGAGCCGGAAAAAGAATTATCTCTACAGCTTCGGGTTGCTGAAGCCTATCACAAAGATGCAGGGAAAGGCGTGGCCAGGATTGGAGCCAATGCCATGGTCACCCTCTCCCTGGAAAACGGCAGCGTGGTGGAGATCAAAGGAAAAGACAAGCTCTACGCCATAGTCTGGCCCGGAAACCCCGAAGATCCCCAGGATCTCATCAGAATTGACGGGAATACCCGTGCCAACCTGGGTGCGGGGATAGACAGCAAAGTTGTTGTCACCCGGGCTGAGGCCAGGCCGGCTCGAAAGATCGTAGTCGCTCCTACTCGCCAGATCCGGCTCATGGGCGGGCCGCAGTACTTGCTTCGCATGCTGCAAGGAAGGGCGGTTGTCAAGGGTGAGATGCTGCGCGTGGAAATGATCAACAACAGCCTCAACCTGGCTGTTGTGAGCACAATGCCAGCCGGCGCAGTGCTAGTAACTCCTGATACCATCATCAGCATCACCAGGGAGACTTTAGAAGAGCTGGCACTGTGCGTGCGAGATATCTCCTACGAAGATATCGGCGGTCTTTCCCAAGAGATCAGAGAGATCAGGGAGATGATAGAAGTTCCCCTGCGCCATCCGGAGCTCTTCTCTCGCCTGGGCATCAATCCGCCTCGCGGGGTGCTCTTGCACGGACCGCCTGGCACGGGAAAGACGCTCATCGCCCGGGCCGTGGCCGGCGAGACCGACGCCAATTTCATATCCATCTCCGGCCCGGAGATCGTCTCCAAGTTTTATGGAGAGAGCGAGCAGCGGCTACGCCAGATCTTCGATGAGGCCGCCAAGACAGCTCCTTCCATCATCTTCATCGATGAGATAGACTCCATCGCCCCCAAACGCGAGGAGGTTTCCGGCGACCTGGAGAGGCGTGTGGTGGCTCAGCTCCTGGCCCTTATGGACGGCCTCTCTTCCCGGGGAGAGGTAATAGTAATTGCAGCCACCAATAGGCCCAATGCTCTTGATCCTGCCATCCGTCGGGGCGGCCGTTTCGATAGAGAGATTGAGATAGGCATTCCCAGCAAGAACGGGCGGCTCGAGGTGCTGTATGTCCATACCAGGGGCATGCCTCTCGACGAGTCCCTGGATTTGTTGGATATTGCAGATGCCACGCACGGCTATGTGGGGGCGGACCTTTATGCTCTCTGTAAAGAGGCGGCCATGCGAACGCTGGAGAGGGCGCTTCCCGACCTGGATGTCAAAGAGGACATACCAGTCGAGATCGTGGAGAGCCTGCGGGTTACAAGAGAGGATTTCCAGGAGGCCCTGAAGAAGATCGAGCCCTCTGCCATGAGAGAGGTCTTCGTAGAGGTGGCGGAGGTGCGCTGGGACGAGGTGGGCGGACTGGAGCCTGCCAAGCAGTCGCTTATCGAGGCCGTGGAGTGGCCGCTGAAATACCCGGAAGCTTTTGCCGCCGTTGGCGTTCGGCCGCCGCGGGGAATCCTGCTCTACGGTCTGCCGGGAACGGGCAAGACGCTCCTGGTAAGAGCTCTAGCCACCGAGAGCAATGTGAACTTCATCAGCATCAAAGGCCCGGAGCTGCTCAGCAAGTGGGTGGGTGAATCGGAACGCGCTGTAAGAGAGGTCTTTAGAAAGGCCCGCCAGGCGGCCCCTGCATTGGTATTCTTCGATGAGATAGACTCCATAGTCCCGGGCCGGGGCAGCGGATCGGATACGAACGTCACAGAGCGAGTGGTCAGCCAATTCCTCACAGAGCTGGATGGGCTGGTGCAGCTCAAAGATGTGGTAATAGTAGCGGCAACCAACCGGCCGGACCTCCTGGACAGCTCAATGCTCCGTCCCGGCAGATTTGATCGTTTGATTTACATTCCCATGCCGGACATGGGGGCAAGAAAGAGAATTCTGGAGATCAATCTCTCCCGCATGGCCGCTTTGGATATATCGGTGCATTGGCTGGCCGAATTGACGGAGGACTTTTCCGGGGCAGATTTAGAGATGCTCTGCCGGGAAGCGGGAATGCTTGCTTTAAGGGCGCATATTCGACCCGATATGAAAAGAGAAGAATTGATAATTGATAGGATACTGGTGACAAGAGAGCATTTCCAGGAGGCGCTTGAGCTCATTAAGCCCCATCTGTCTAAAGGCATGCTGGAAGAATACCTTAAAATGATCCGGGATTTCAAAGCATGATTTCAAAGCGCAATTTCAAAAGAACAGATTGAGAGGACTAAAAAGAGTATGAAAGCAAAGCATCAGATATATAGTCAAGAAAGATCAAAATATGATTGTGAGGGCCGAAATATTGACTTCTGAAGACGAGTCGAAAGAGCTGCTTGGGGATATTGATTTCAAAGATACCGGCAGCATAACCGTGCCTGAGAGCCTCATAGATCATGTGATCGGCCAGGAAGAAGCCGTGGAAGTGATCAAAAAGGCGGCACGACAGAGACGCCATGTTATGCTCATCGGGTCGCCGGGAACAGGAAAATCCATGCTCGGCAAGGCCATGAGCGAGCTTCTCCCTGTGGAAGAGTTACAGGATGTGCTGGTATATGCCAATCCAGAGGATAACAACACTCCGCGCGTTCGCGTCGTGCCTGCCGGCAGAGGCAAGCAGATAGTCGATGCCCAGAAGATGGAGGCCAGAAAGAAGGTCCAGACGCGCAATATGTTCTTAATGCTCATAGTAATGGCATTGATAGTATATGCCTATTATACGGGCCAGCTTCTCTTCGGGATCATTGCCGCAGCGCTCATATTTCTCTCACTGCGCTATATGCTGCCCAAAGAGGATGCCATGGTTCCCAAGCTCCTGGTGGACAACAATAGCAAGAAGAAGGCTCCTTACGTGGATGCCACCGGAGCGCATGCTGGCGCCCTTTTGGGAGACGTTCGCCATGATCCGTTCCAGTCCGGTGGCCTGGAGACGCCATCCCACGAGCGGGTGGAATGCGGATCCATTCACAAGGCACACAAGGGCGTTCTCTTCATAGACGAGGTAAACACCCTGCGCCCGGAGTCGCAGCAAAGCCTGCTTACAGCTCTGCAGGAGGGCGAGTATCCCATCACCGGCCAGAGCGAGAGGAGCTCAGGCGCACTGGTCAGAACAGAGCCCGTGCCCTGCAACTTCATCATGATCGTCGCTGGAAACCTGGATGCCGTGCAGGGAATGCATCCCGCCCTGCGCTCGCGCATCAAGGGCTACGGCTACGAGGTCTACATGAGAGACACCATGGACGACACCCTGGAGAACAGAAACAAGCTCATCAGATTCGTGGCCCAGGAGATTGTAAGAGACGGCAAGATACCGCACTTTACCAGGGATGCCGTTTCGGAGATCATGCGGGAAGCCAAGAGGAGGTCGGGCAGGAAGGGCCATCTCACACTGATGCTGCGTGATCTGGGCGGCCTGATCAGGGTATCCGGGGACATAGCTCGCGCCAATGGTGCAAACCTGACCGAAGCGGATCACGTCATACAGGCCAAGAAGATGGCCCGGTCCGTAGAGCAGCAGCTTGCAGACCGCTTCATGGAGCGGCGCAAGGATTACAGCATGTTCCACTCCACCGGTGACGAGGTGGGAAGAGTCAATGGTCTTGCTGTTATGGGCGATTCGGGAATAGTGCTTCCCATCATGGCTGAGATCACCCCCGCCCAGTCCAAGGAAGAAGGGAAGATCATAGCCACCGGCAAGTTGCAGGAGATTGCCAGAGAAGCGGTCACCAACGTATCCGTACTCATCAAGAAGTTCCTGGGTGAGGATATAACCAAGAAGGATGTGCACATTCAGTTCATCGGCACCTACGAAGGCGTAGAGGGGGACAGCGCCTCTATCTCCATTGCCACGGCCGTCATATCCGCTTTGGAAGGTGTGCCCGTCAAGCAAACCGTGGCCATGACCGGCTCTCTGTCTGTGCGCGGAGATGTCATGCCCGTGGGAGGCGTGACGCAGAAGATCGAGGCCGCGGCGCAGGCCGGCATCAAGACGGTGCTCATACCCATATCCAACATGGGCGATGTGCTCATTGACGAGGCTATCAAAGGCAAGATCGAGATCATCCCCGTCTCCAATATCAGTGAGGTCTTTGAGTATGCCATGGGCGGGCAGAGGAACCGGCTGATTGAGAAGCTGAAGAGGTTTGCCACAGAAAAGAAGATCGGTATCAGCCTACCTGAGGCCATCCCCACCCCCACTCCCACCCCCAGCAGGAGTATCTGAAAGCCATGGCGCCTGAGTTCTACGACATGCGTATCTTGCGAGGCAGTAGGACCAGGATTGTCCTGGACAACGGCAAGCTGGAGGAGATTGCCCAGGCCCCCTTCCAGGGAGCGGCGGTGCGAGCCTTCTTTGGAGGGGCCTGGGGTTTTGTGACCACGGACAATGTTACCGATCTGGGCGAAGAGATCGATCTGGCAAAGCGCATCGCCCGCAAGATCGACCGGCGCGAGGATCTCCAGCTGGCCGAGGCTCCGGCGGGCAGAAGCGTTGTGGTCCCTGTGAAAAAAGATCCCAAGGACCTTTCCCTGGACGAGAAGGTGGCCCTGCTGCGGGAGATTGAAGACGCGGCAAAAGTCAAAGGCGTCACCTCCACTCAGGCCGTCTACTCAGAGATGGAGGTTTTTGCGAGCTATAGCAGCTCGGAGGGCCTGGATCTGGAGTCAAAGACGACGCGCATGGGATTTGTCATCAGTGCCGTGGCCCACAGAAACGGGCTCTACCAGACGGACGGAGAGGGCAGATCAGGTGTGGGCGGCCTGGAGCTCTTTGACCGGGAAGATCCCCTTGCTTTAGCCAGAGAGGTGGGAGAGACGGCGGTAGCCCTTCTGGATGCCGATGTGCCCAAAGGAGGAAGCTTTCCTGTGCTCCTCGATCAGGAGCTGGCCGGGGTCTTCGTTCATGAGGCCGTGGGCCATGCCACCGAGGGGGACATCATCTTAGAGGGCGACTCCTGTCTGGAAGGAAAGATGGGCCAGAGGATCGGCTCGGAGCTGGTGACGGTCAAGGACGATCCAAGTCTGATGTATAACGGCTATTATCCTTTTGACGATGAGGGAAGCCTATCCCAGGAGACTGTTTTGGTGGATAAGGGCATTCTTAATTCGTACCTTAATACTCGGGAGACCGCCGCCCGGCTGGGCGGGGTGCCCCGTAATGCCCGTGCCGAGGGCCTGGACCGGCCGGTGGTGCGCATGAGCAACACCTACATCGCCAACGGGGATTGGAAGCTGGAAGAGATCCTCAGTGAGTTAGGCGATGGAGTCTACCTGGCAGGAAGCAGAGGCGGCCAGGTGAGCACGGGAGAGGGCGTCTTCCAGTTCAATGCCAAGAGAGGATATCTGGTCGAGAACGGCGAGAAGACGAAGCTTCTCCGGGATGTTTCCCTGTCCGGCAAGATTCTGGAGACCCTGCTGCATGTCAGGGCGGTGGGGAACGACCTCAAGTTCAACAGCGGGCGCTGCGGAAAAGCAGGACAGCTCGTGCCCGTGAGCGACGGATCGCCGCACCTTTTGGTGGCAGAGGCCACGGTGGGTGGTGCGGGATAAATTAGGCGATTATGAAGAGCCAGGTGAAGTGGGGGATAGCTTTCATAGCTATTGGCCTGGTTATTCTGCCACTTGGCTATCCCTATCTTCTGATGTACACCATTTTGCTGGTTATCATTGGAATGGCTCTGATCATTTTCAGGAACAGAGAAGTTATAATAGAGAAAGCAGAGACAAAAGAATTATGATAGTCTCCACAACAGAGAGGATACCGGGCTATGAGGTCGAGCTTTTAGGAATTGTCTTTGGTAATACCGTTAGGTCCAAGCACCTCGGTAAGGATATAACTGCTTTTCTGAAAAGCCTGGTGGGAGGGGAGCTGCAGGAGTATACTGACATGCTCATAGACGCCAGACAGGAGGCAATGAACCGGATGATCAACGAGGCTTCAAAGCTGGGAGCCGATGGCGTGGTAAACGTGCGTTTTGCCACATCCCAGACGGGAACCAGAGCAGCTGAACTCATAGCCTATGGGACGGCAGTGAAACTGAAGAGGATCTGATTTTAGAACTGTGCTTGAAATAAACTCCAGAACCTTTAAGCCAATCGTCAGCTTCGGCTCTACGGCCTTGCTTCTCTCCACCAGATCCACAATATCAAGCCAGCAAAAAAGAAGCAAAAAAAGAAAGATCGATAGCTATAGCGGTATAAATCCATTCTCTTCTGCAATCTTCTGCCCCTCGGTACCGGCGACGAAGTCAATGTAGGCCTTTGCACAAGACGAGGGCGCGCCGAAGGTGTACAGATAGAGGTGGCGCTGCAACTTATAGGATCCATCCTTTATGGTCTGCATGCCGGGCATTATGCCATCAAGTGCTATGGCTTCTATGTTTCCACCTTTCAGATAGCTGAAGCCCAAATATCCGATAGCACTATTGCTGCCAACTATTGCCGTTTTGACCTCAGAACTTCCCATCGCTGTGGTGCTTACACCCGGGGTTTCTGCCTTCTTATCAGCCATTATGTCTTCGTTGAATGTATCTCTGGTCCCAGAGCCCTGTTCCCTGCCAATCGCATAAATTTCAGCATCCGGGCCGCCTAATTCTTTCCAGTTCTTGATCTCACCCGCGTAAATCTCCTTGACCTGCTCCATGGACAGTCCCTTGATTCCGGCGTCATAGATGGCCTTGCTCACGATTATGACGACCCCATCATATCCTATATCGAACTGCTGGAATTTATCGCCATATTTGCTCAGCTCATCCGAAGTCACCTCTCGGGAAGCCATGGCAACATTGGAGCGGCCCTCGGCAATGGCAGTTATGCCTGCCCCAGTACCTCCGCCGGTGATGGATGCCCGGCATTCATTTTGCTTGCCATTGAAAGCCTCGGCGGCTGCTTCTACTAGCGGCAATACTGTTGTTGAACCTGTTATGGTTACCTTCTCGGCTGCTCCTTCACCCATTGCCTGAGGCCCACTGCTATCAGCGCCCTCCTTCTGCTCCAGACACCCTGCGCAGAAAAGTGCGATGCATATCGTAAATAATATTGCTCTTCTCATGATTAATTAGCGATCCTCAAGGAATATAGTACCTTCTATTGGATTCTCCACTCTATCTTGTCCATTAAGCAGCACTAACATGACAAACCCCAGGAACTCAAATCCCGATCTGTCCTTTCAGCCAATCCCAGCCCTCTTTTGCCGCCTTATCCAGCTCCTTTTCTGCTGACTCCTGCAACCGGGGAAGCAGATCTTCTGTTAGATTCTTCTGCAAATCCTGCCCCAGACTCTGGAGTGGCTCGGTTGCAGACGGAAATGTTTGTGCGGACCGCCAATTCTGGGGATCGAATTCGTTGTTGGTGAAGTTGTCCAGCCTGGCATGCCCGCTGTCTACCAATAGGCGGTTGAAATTGGGCGCTGTTATCGGCTGGCCGTAGACTCCGGTGAGGTAGGCCAGGCAGATCAGCCTGCCGTAGCTGTCCCGGCCGTTTGCGGAAAAGTCGTCGATGTCCAGGTAGACCCTCTTGTTCATGAGCACGGCAAAGGTGAAGTCCCTTGCACCCGGCCCTCTCTCTCTGTCCATCTCAGGAGAGTCGACATCCGCCAGGCGGATTCTCTCCACACTGTAGGCTACTTTTCTGTCGCCCTTCTCTATGGTAACGTCGAAGGTGTCGCCGTCCACTACGTTTGTGACTATTCCATAGGCCTCATCTAAAGAGGCCAGTGCTGTAGAGGGAAAGAGAGTTAGTGAGCCTGCTGAAGATAATAATAGTAACAAAATTATAGATACACAATTTGCTCTGCGAATCCAAATAGAGATCATCACAAGCCACCCTCGATATTATTCTGAATGCTTCATTGAGCTTGCATTCTGTCTGCTGAAATCACTTTAAAACCTTAAATTTTATGCTATTTATTTTTAATCGTTGTGCCCAAAGTCTGTATTATGACGTCTCATCCATCTTTGCCTGAAATGAGTTGTTCACTTGCAGGCATAAAACAGCAATAAACACGTAAAAAGGAAGGTATTGCTTCAGGGCAGACCCACCATTATCTTGAGAGTCATGGATCTATTTATGGTGCCGTTTATAGCAGTCAGCCGATAAGTTGTGGTCTGGGACGGCCGAACTTCTGCAAAACCTTTAAGACCTACCTCGCCAACTCCCTGGTCGATCTCCACTCTGCTCGCGCCAATGACGCTCCAGCTCAAGTTGGAAGCGCCCCCAGGCGTTACGACCACAGGATCGGCATGGAAGGACTCGATGACCGGATAGGTGGAGCCAAAGACGTTGAGCGCCAGCAGACCTCCACCCAGGAATGCCGCCAGGAGCAGGATCCAGGTCACAATTCCGATCGGTGTTTTCCAAAACGACTTTTGCATCTCCCAGTAATTTTTCTTTTCAGCCATCTATGGAAATAGGACTACATACAGGTAAATATACTCTGCTGTTTACTCTGCTGTCTTCCTGCTAGTTTTCCTGCTTCTTTCCTGCTATTCTTCTGGGCTATCTTTCAAGCTAGAACTGAGCATACCTCAGTCTTATGCTCACGCCTTGCAATTTTGTATTGAATGGGGCAAAGATCGCAGATCACATTCAGCCCTCTGATCTGCTCGCAGGTTAAGGATCCATGACCCTTCTTGCTGTAGATGTTGTCCAGCAGGCTATTCACCACATCCAAGCTGCCTTTTGCCTGGAGCAGGATTTGCCTTGATTCTTGAAGAGCGAAGCCTGCGTCTTTCAGTTCAAATCCGAGCGCCGTTGCCGTTCTCCAGCCGTCCGGCGCAAGGTCCACTTCCTCGGAGTGAAGCAGCCTCAAAAAGCAACTGCGAAGATTGGGAGATCGGTTCAAGTCGAATTGTTTTCTTACATTGGTCCTCAGATCATCCAAGGAGACGTTCCGCTCTTCCAGGCAGGAAGGGCACAGCAATAGATCGTCGGTGTTAGGACCTGCTCTTGAGGCCAAATGGAAGCTTCCGCAGTTGGCGCACGCACCTGACGAATAGTGCACCTTCTTTTCATTTAAGAAATCCATGTAACCCTCAAATCGCGAAACTGCCCGACTCTGATCTGCAGAGATTCTTTGAGAATATCGTCCACGGTCTTATCATCTATAAAATTTTTTGTAAGTTGCATCTTCACCACTATTTCTTTCCGATATTAAATTATTATTTTGTCATAAGCATTTTCGGCAAATAAGCCAGGAGCCGAGAATGTCATTTATCAGCCATGCAAGAATTCTGAGAATCAAAAAATTGCAGGGACCGCTTCGGCCCTGCTTTTGTCTGATCCGCAAGTTGCGGATAATTGCGCCTTGCTAGGACAGATCGATTAGATAATAATCAAATCGGTTAGTATCTTCTGGGGGGCCTGGATGAACCGGCTGGCCTTGCTGGTCTGTGCTTCTGGTAGCAATCGCTGCAATACACAGGCCTGGAGCCATCAGGCTTGAAGGGTACTTGACATGTCTTTCCGCACTCTGCGCAGGTGGCTTCGTGCATCTCTCTGGGGCCGCTGCTGTAGCCGCCTCTGCTGCCGCTTCCGTATCTTTCCATTTAAATTCACTTACCGTTTTATCGACTCAAAGAATCGACTTATGCCACAAAAACATCTCAGGAAGAGTTCCTTGAATCGATGCCGTTGCAACCTCTCCTACATACCTGCACTGGTCTATATACCTGTTGGTCAAAAGGTCTTTAACCTTCAATTTTTCGGTCGCACTCTTTACTTAGCAAGCTATCTATTTTCCATCTTTTCCAGAGCATTTCTGGTATGCTCCAGGAATAGGGAGACTATCTCCACTCTCTCACCCAGGCCGCGCAGATCAGCCACAACTTCATAGCCCTCTCGTTCCAGGTTGCTCTTCCAGGACTCTGGGTCGTGGCCGAAGATATCATTTTTTGCGTGCCCTCCCGCCACAAGCAAAAATGGCAAGAGCCGCACAGCTCTCGCACCGCAGCGTGAGAGCTCAGGCAATAGCTCTTCAATGCCAAAAAAGCCCTCGATGGTGCCCAGGAAGACGTTTTTGTGCTCTCTTTTTAGGATCTGAGCCATGAGGGAATAGAGAGCATCGGCAGGGTGGCCTGTGCCGTGGCCCACCAGCAGCACCGCCTCTTTTTCCGGGTCCCGCAGAGGAGATGCGTGCGGCAGCTTTTCATCTGCCGTATCATTTGCAGTGTCGTCTGCCGTGTCATCTGCAGCATTTGAATTGGATGCAGCCCCCATGCAAAGATAGGGCAGGAGCGATGAAACCATAAAGCAGTCCTTCAGATCTGAGAGAAGTGGCAGGCCCATCTCCAGGCGCGAGAAGGCCTGCCTTCTGCTTCCCTTCAATCCCTGCAACAGTGCCTCCACCTGGTGAAACTCTTCACCCGGCACGATTTGTAGTGACTGGACGGCCACGCTCTCATATCCCAGGTCGTGCAGCTCCGCCAGCGCCGCCAGGAGGCCAGGAATGATGATACCCTCTTTTTCCAGCAGCTTTTTCCTCATGAACCGCGAGGTGAAGGCCAGCCGGACCGGCGAGCCGGGAAATTCGCGCTCGTAGGCTCTCTTTATTTGGTCATAGGTGGCCAGGGCTGGAGGAAAAAGAGTACCATAGGGGGCAAGGACAATTCCGGGCTTCTCTCGCATTGGCATCGAATCAGCTCCATTATTACATTATTACAATTATTTGATATAATTATCAGTACTATTATCAAACAGCATTTATTTCTCAGCTTTTGCCAGTACAGCGAGGCCTAAATAAGCCAATGTTTTGACTTCGATTCTTCCCGCCTTCGCGTGAAACCGGACGCAGGTTGAATCTCACGCGGGCGCGAAGCTGCGAAGAACGATCAGCCGTTCACAAAGGCACATTATATGTGAGCGCCCTGCATGTGATTGATTGCAAAGAAGCTCCAGCCCTGATGGGTCAGGCCCTCGGGTACGATCCCAGCACCCGGACCATGGCCGCTTTCTCTTTTATAGCGTCTATTGCCTCTCCTACCGCGCTATCATCCACATGTCCTTCCAGGTCGATGTAGAAGTAATAATCTCCGAGGCCCTTACGACTGGGGCGAGACTCTATCCTGGTCAAATTGATCTTGCGCCTGGCAAACTCCTCTAAAATGGAGAAGAGCGCTCCCGGGCGATCCCGATCCAGATAGATTATGAGCGAGGTCTTATCCCGGCCGGTGGCCTCGACCATCTTTCTCGCGGCCAAAATAAAGCGGGTGACATTGTCGCTGGCATCCTGAATCTCTCTGGCCAGGATATGCAGACCATACTTTTCAGCCGTGTCCGCTCCGGCAATGGCTGCCATCTCCGGGAATTCCTGGGCCAGGCGGGCGGCATGGCTGGTGGAGCCGGTAGTTCTGACCTCGGCTTGAGGATGATGCTCTCGCAAATACTGCCGGCACTGGGCCAGTGCCTGGGGGTGAGAGAGGATGACCTTGACTGCTCCCTCACCCCGGCCTACCAGGCAGTGTCTGATGGGAACATTCACCTCACCCACAATCACAACATCGAGGCGCAAGAGAAGATCCATGACTGCAGTTACAGCTCCTTCCAGGCTGTTTTCTACGGGAACGATGCCTGCCTCAAGCCGGCCGGCCTGTACAGCCTCCAGCACTCCCTCAAAGTCGTTGAAGTAGACCAGGGTGGCCTTTTGCCGGTCTTTTGACCAGAGATGGGCCGCCTTTTCCGAATAGCTTCCCTCCGGTCCTAAAACTCCAATTCTGCATTTCAAGCTCAAGTCTTCTCCTTTGTTTTCTCATCCAGCTCAGCCATCAGCTCCACGGCTCGATCCACGTTGATCCTGCGCTCGGCAGCCATGCGGGCGGCAATGATTTCGATGAGATCGCACTTGGCTCCTGCTTGGGCGGCCACGTTCTTGGCGTGCAGGGACATGTGACCCCTCTGAATTCCTTCTGAGGCAAGGGCCCGCAGCGCTGCGAAATTCTGGCACAGGCCCACCGAGGCGATGATGCGGGAGAGGTCGTCGGCGCTCTTGACCCCTAAAATTTTCACGGCCGTTTTGGCCACCGGATGAACGCGCGTGGCCCCACCTACCAGGCCCACGGCCACGGGCATCTCAATGGTCCCCACCAGATCCCCATCCTTATTCTTCTCATACCGGGTTAAAGACTTGTAGCGCCCGCTTATGGAAGCAAAGGCATGCGCTCCGGCCTCCACGGCTCTGGTATCGTTCCCGGTGGCCAGCACCACGGCCGTCACTCCATTCATAATGCCCTTGTTGTGGGTCGCGGCCCGATAGGGATCGACCTGGGCCAGTTCAGCCGCCAAAAGTATTCCGTCCACGATCTCATGGCCGCCGATCTCCTCTGCCTTGAAGACCGCCTTGGCTCGAGCCAGACGAAGGTCAGAAAGATTGGAGATAATGCGCAGATACACACGGCCCCCGGTTATCTGCTCGATTCTGGGGGCCAGTGCTTCGGCCATGGTATTGATGGCATTGGCACCCATGGCATCCCGGCAGTCCACGATGAGGTGGGTCACAACCATCGGCCCCATTTTGGAGTCAATGACATAGACCTCGATGTCCTTGACTCCGCCCCCGTACTTGACCAGCATGGGGTCCTTCTCATTGGCCATCATAGTCAGCTCGTCTTTATGAAACAGGATCGACTGGCGGGCTGCAAAGGGATCGCCAATTCCTGTAGCCTGAATTTGGGCGCGCATGACAGGGCCAGTGCTGGAAGTGACAAAGCCGCCCCCTTCCCGCGCCATCTTGGCTCCGTTGCTGCTTGCAGCGATGACACTCGGCTCCTCGGTGGCCATGGGTATGAGCACCTCTCTGCCATCGATGACGAAGTTGGTAGCTATGCCCAGCGGCACCTGAATCAATCCGATCACATTCTCTACCATCTTGTCGGCCTGGTCAAGAGACAGACCTGCCTCAATCTGGGAAATCTCTTCTTTTCCCAGTGCCGCCTGCTCTGCCACAGCCATAAGCCTCTCTAAGGGAGCAAGCCGGTAAAATCCCGCTATTCTGGAAGTCATAGATCTCAGTTCCTCTCAGTTCCTCTCTAACATGTATGAAAAGCATTGGAAGGGGAAAAACTTTATTCCAGCCGGATGATTTATTTTTATGGCTCAATCCCCCTCGTTTCCTATTGCCGGAGAGATTTTGAAGCTGGAAAGCATCGTGGGAAGACTCAGTCCCGTGCAAAAGATGCTGCTGGGGACAGATGGATCTGTAACCGGCCTGCTGGAAGTGGTCACGGAAAGCCCGGTTGAGATTGAGACTTTAGTGCAGAGGGTCGAGCCGGCAGATGAGGCCGTGGCAAGAGAGCTTCAAGTAAACGTGGGTGAAGAGGTCAATTACAGGGTAGTGATGCTCAAGAAGGCAAACAGCCAGGAGGCGCTGGTTTATGCCGTCTCGCATACTCCCTTAAAGAGGCTGGACGCCAGCCTTAAAGACGATCTTACTAAAGCTGATATTCCCATTGGAGCCATCCTGAAAAAACATTGCATTGAATCGCGGCGGGACATAACAAGCACTGCATTTCTGCCTGCCAGCCAGGAGCATTGCCGGGCCTTTGGCGTTTTTGCTCGCGAGGTTATGCTCACAAGAAGCTACAAGATAATTCGTCATGGCCAGCCGCTCATCGCCATTAATGAGACATTTCCCTATAGCAGCTTCAGAGATGAAAGAAAGGTTGTGATCCAGACGCCTTCTCGATTGCATCTGACGCTGACCGATTTAACAGGGAGCTGCGGCCGAGTGGACGGGGGCGTGGGTATCTCTCTGGATGAGCCGAACATATTGCTGGAGGCAGAGAGATGCGAAGATCTGGTAGCAGTGGGCGAGAACGCAGATCGCGCTCTGGCTGCGGCCCAGGTGGTGCAAAAGCACCTGGGACTGGGGGGCGCTCGTCTTTCCATCCGCAGCGGGTACAGGATGCATGCAGGCCTGGGCGGCGGAACGCAGCTGGGCATTGCTGCGGGAAAGGCTTTGTGCGAGCTTTATGACCGGCCCCTTTCCGTGCGCGAGATCGCCCGCATCATTAACCGGGGTGGAACCAGCGGCATCGGCACGGCTGCTTTTGAGATGGGCGGCTTTTTGATAGATGGAGGGCACAGCTACGGACAGGGAAAAGACAAAATGAGCTTTTCGCCTTCCTCTGCCAGCAGCGGCGTGCGGCCTGCATCTATCACTATGCGCCACGACTTTCCCAGGGACTGGAAGATCATACTGGCCCTGCCCGAGATCGCTCCCGGCGCTCATGGGAAGAAGGAAGTGGACATCTTCCAGCAGTACTGCCCCTTGCCTGCGGCACAGGTGCATGAGCTCTGCTACCAGATTCTGGTGCGAATGGTACCTTCTTTGGTGGAGGGAAGCCTGAATGATTTTGGAGCAGCCATAAACAGAGTGCAAGAGATCGGCTTCAAGAAGATTGAAGTAATGTTGCAGCATCCCGTAGTGCATCAGCTGATGGAAAACATGCGGGAGGCAGGAGCAGCCTGTGCGGGACTCAGCTCCTTTGGGCCGACCGTTTATGCCATAACGGATACACAAGGCAGGGATATCGAGGCCGCCGCCCGTGAGGCCATGAGAGAGGTGGGCGGAGAGGTCCTGTTTACTCGCGCCAGAAATGAGGGCGCAAGGGTAAGGATGGCCTAGCTATTTCAGAATTATATTGAGAGATGATTAAATGAGCGATATCAAATCCTTATTGGAAAAACTGAGCAATGCGCACGGCATATCGGGCTGGGAAGGATCCATCCAGCAGATAGTAAAAGAGGAGATTGCGCCTTATGTTGATGAGGTCCGAGTGGATAAATTGGGAAACCTCATCGCCACCAAGAAGGGAGGACTGCCTTCCATCATGATCGAGGCCCATGCCGACGAGATCGGCCTCATGGTAAAGCAGGTGGACGAGAAAGGATTCCTTAGATTTATTCGCATAGGCGGCTGGTTTGACCAGACCCTGCTCAACCAGAGGGTTATCATCCATACCAGATCCGGGCCCATCACCGGTGTCATCGGCAGCAAGCCCCCTCATGTCATGGAGGAAGAGGACAGAAAGAAGGTGGTCAAGGCCAAAGATATGTTCATCGATATCGGCTGCATCAGCCAGAAGGAGGTTGAGGATCTGGGCATTTTGCCCGGCACGCCCATCTCCATCGACAGGACTTTTTCCTCTTTGCAGGGCGACAGAGTCACAGGCAAGGCCTTCGACAATAGAGCTGGGCTCATAGTCATGATCGAGGCTCTGAAGAGAACCAAATCCAAGTCCACCATTTATGCCGTGGCCACTGTGCAGGAGGAGGTAGGCTTGAAGGGTGCCAAGGTTGCGGCTTTTGGCCTGGATCCCGACCTGGCCATAGCTGCGGATGTGACTATTCCAGGAGACCATCCCGGCATTGAGAAAAAAGATGCCCCCATTGAGATGGGCAAGGGCCCGGTGGTTGTGGTGGCCGACGCCTCAGGGCGGGGCATAATTGCTACTCCCCAGATTATCGAGTGGCTGGCGGGCACGGCCAGGGAGCATGAGATTCCCATTCAACTGGAGGCCTCCGACGGCGGGACAACGGACGCCACAGCCATCTATCTCACCAAGTCCGGCATTCCCACAGGCGTCATCAGCGTGGCCACCCGCTACATTCACTCACCAGTGGAGGTTCTTTCCATCAGCGATATTGATAAAGCGGCAGATCTGATGGCCAGGTGCCTTGAGACGGCGGAGAGGTACTTTAAAAGTTGATCTCCCCATAATTTTTAGCACTATAATCTTAAATTTTTATTAATCTAATGATCAATGATAAAATAATTGGTTCCTCGCTGTTTCAAGTGGGTAATAG
The DNA here is from genome assembly GCA_016927055.1 of Methanotrichaceae archaeon. Taxonomy (GTDB): domain Archaea; phylum Halobacteriota; class Methanosarcinia; order Methanotrichales; family Methanotrichaceae; genus Methanothrix. Next base: position 26,392 of record JAFGNK010000174.1, read on the forward strand.
AATAATCGAGTCCTCTGTGAGTCCTCCGTGCGTTCTTGCCTCTGTGGTGATAATCC
>JAFGNK010000175.1 GCA_016927055.1 Methanotrichaceae archaeon
CCCTACATTCCTCCTGAGATGAGAGAGGACCGCGGGGAGATTGAGGCGGCTCTTCAGGGCAGGCTGCCCAGACTGGTAGAGCTAAAGGACGTTCGTGGCGATCTGCATGTTCATAGCAACTGGTCGGACGGAAGGGCTTCTATCCAGGAGATGGCCCACGCCGCCCAGGCTCTTGGCTACGAGTACATTGCCCTCTGTGACCATTCTCCATCGGTTGGCATCGCCGGAGGCCTCTCGCCTGAGAAGCTGGAGCAGAAGATCGATGCCATAGCGGCTGCCAATGAGGGGCCAGAGGCCCTGGGCATCACTCTTCTGGCGGGAACGGAGGTGGATATCAAGGCTGATGGCAGACTGGACTATCCCGACGATCTCCTGGCCAGGTGCGACGTGGTGGTGGCCTCGGTGCATATGGGACAGCAGCAGACGGAGAGAGCTATCACGGGAAGGCTGATCTCGGCCATAGAAAATGAGAATGTGGACATCATTGGCCATCCCACCGGAAGGATCATCGATCAGCGCGAGCCTTATGATTTGGATATGCAGGCTGTCTTGGAGGCGGCAGCAAGGACAGAGACGGCCCTTGAGATAAACGCCTACCCCAGGCGCCTTGACCTGAGCGACGTTAATGCTAAAGCTGCCCGGGAGATGGGCATAAAGATGAGCATAAACTCCGATGCTCATGATCCTGAGCAGCTCCTGACCATGAAATACGGGGTGAATGTAGCCAGGCGGGCCTGGCTAGAGAAGAAGGATGTGCTTAACACTTTATCCCTAAAGGAGCTGCTGGCTGCCTTGAAGCACTAGAAGAATAAAGGACCATGAAAAGCTTATTAATATGAGAAGAAGAAGCACGCCTATGAGAATTAACAACCAAGCCAAAGTCGGGCTGGTAACCGTTGTCTGTCTCCTTTGCCAGGGTTATATCTTCTCCTACATCCTGGCTGTGGAGCCCAATCCCATGATAGCCTTTGTGCCGCTTCTCCCCTATCTTGCCTACGTTTATGCTCGCGGAAGAAGGACGTGGTATTTCAATAAGCCTCATTACTGGATGGCATCAGTTGTCGTTCTGACTGCGCTGGATATAATGCCCTTCGCATTTTAATAAAAAATTATAGAGCACTATTATTATAGACAGTTTGATACATTCCCGCAATTGGAAGAATCATCAATGCCCGGGAGGTTATCCCAATTGTCCTTTTACGCCAATTATCGCTTTAAACCTTATATCACCTACCTCTGGGAAACCTATTTATGCTAGATCAGCTTACGGCACGGCCCGTGCATAATCCAGAGATAAATACTGAGACATTAATCACTATAGCAGGTTTTTTAGGAGCTATTTTGCTTCTCCTGGACGTCGTTGTAGTTAGATGATTTTAGGAATATATTTAAGTATATTATTCAATGATGTCTATACATATTTTTGCTGAAGTGCTAGATAAAAAATCGATTAGAATTATTAGATGAGATAAGGAGAGGTTTAGGGAGAGTTTCAGGAAGGAGGTTTTGGACCTGAACTCTCCCTTATGGCAGGATTTCTATCAACTTGATATTTAATAATAATACGAACTTGATAATTTGATCATCCAATCTATTTTCTCAATTGCATTATGGGCTCTCATCAGATTTAACACTTTTGGTATATTAACTAAGTTTATGTTTTAAGATCAAAAATTTTTAATATCACAGGAGGTCATGTGATGGGCGAAGATTAGATGTAGCGGCGATTAGAATAATCTGGCCGTCTGAATCCATCTGGATCTGCATCATCTGGATCTGTATTACCCTGAGTATTCGGCTGGAAAAGGAAAAGGAGGCGAAGCAGCCATTGCAGAAAATAGAATCGCATCTCAATTCGACCATGGAGGATTTTTGAGCGGGAGCCGAAATGCCAATTGGTGACGTCGCTGAATATGAAAAGGCCCTGATAGTATGCGAAAAAATGCTGGCCTTCAAGATGGACCACGTGCAGCGGAGCAATATACAAAGAAAGATAGGCGACAGCTGCCTGGAAATAATCAAGCAAAAAAATGATCTGAAGAGCTGTGAGCGTGCCATTTCTGCCTATGAAAAAGCTCTCCTCGTTTATACTCTTGAGAGCTATCCGATTCCTCGCGCTAAAGTCATGAAGGGCCTGGGCTTCGCCTATGCCGCTTTGGCCGATCTGGCAGATCGAGCCAAAAACCTCAAAAAGGCTATCGCTTGCTGGGAAGAGTTCCTGCGCATCTTTTCTTTAAATGCCGCACCCGAAGAGCATGCCTCTATTCAAAATGAACTGGGCTTTGCCTACCGAAAACTGGCGGAGCTGGAGAGCCGATGGGAAAACGGCAAAAGGGCGGTAGATGCCTGTAAAGGAGCTCTGTGCGCCTACAATCTAAAGGACAGCCCTCTGCAATTTGCAGCAGCGATGGCTAATCTGGCAAGCGCCCATTTGACATTGGCCCAGTCCACAAATGCTGCAGATCAGGCGGAAAGCTGCAAAAAAGCCATTCTTGCTTACGAGGAAGCTATCCAGGTTTATTCTTCTGCCCGCTATCCGCAGCAATATGCAGCTATGAAAAACAATCTTGCCATAGTTTATCTCTCTCTTTCCGAGGTAGAGGACAGGGCAGCAAATTGCCGGCGGGCTCTTGCTGCATGCAGGGAAGCATTGCTCTACAGAACGAAAGAGGAAGATCCGCTAGCCTATGCCGCCTCGCAGAATAACCTGGGAAATGCTTACCTTGCCTTAGCGGAAGAGGATGTGGGAGAGGACGGAGCCGAGGATGGGCAGGAGGGCATGGAGAACTGCCGGAAAGCCCTGGAAGCCTACAACAATGCTCTGCAAATCTATTCTCGGGAAGAGTTCCCCAGGCTCTATGCAACGGCTCAGAATAATCTGGCCAATGTCTATCTGACCTTGGGACAGAGAGTGGACAAAGCCGGCATGTGCATGAAGGCTATCCGGGCAGCTCAAGAGGCGCTCTGTGTCTTTTCCACAGAGGATTCTCCCGAGGATTA
>JAFGNK010000176.1 GCA_016927055.1 Methanotrichaceae archaeon
AAATGTCTACTCAAGTGAGGCACTTGACCCACATGTCAATAGAGAGCGATTTAGGGAGGGATTCTGGGCTTAACCGAAGACGCATGATACCAAATAACGCTGCCCATAAGTCTCGAAAGGATTCATAGCTTGGTTTCGTGAAAAGATCCTTAAATTCATCTAAAAACGGCTCTAACTGTAATGGTGCCTTTAATATTTTGATCGTTCTACTCCCTAAAGAGCAAATTCAATCCTAGTATAAAAACCTTAATTTTTAATATTAAATTTAGAGTTAAATTTAATTTGCAATAACTATAAAAATGCTAAAAAGTTGGAAAGTACAGAAAAGTTGGAAAGCACAGTAATTAGGAGAGAAATTTAATTTATTATTAAATATAATTCAATTTTTAATTATAAAATAAGAGGAAATGCAAATCACTTCAAAAGTTGGATTATTACGTATTCAATATTACAAATCAAATATTATAAGTCAAATATCATAAGTCAAATATCATAAGTCAAATATCATATATCTAATATTAAATATCTAATAATATCTAATAATATCTAATAATATCTAATAATATTTAATAATATCTAATAATATTTAATAATATCTAATAATATCTAATAATATTCGTCCGTAACGCATCTCTAACATAAAAAAAACTGATTTTTCATACTTGGTATGTCAGTCCGACACTCTTTTATAATTAAAGGATATTTCTATGATTCGGTGAAATAATGCATATTCCTGATGGCTACCTGGGCCCATACACCTATCTCGCAATGTGGATCATAATGATCCCTATCTGGTATTATGCGGGAAATCGGCTCGGCAGAGAGCTGAAGTCAAAGCAAGTTCCATTGTTAGCCCTAGCCGCTGCCTTTTCCTTTGTAATCATGATGTTCAATGTCCCGATCCCGGGAGGCAGCACCGGCCACGCTGTTGGCGCCGCTCTAATTGGCATTGTCCTGGGGCCCTGGGCAGGAGTTATTGCCATATCAGTTGCCCTGGTTTTGCAGGCTTTGATGTTTGGAGATGGAGGAATTACTGCCATTGCTGCCAACTGCTTTAACATGGCCGTGGTGATGCCTTTTATTGGCTATTATGGCTACAAGATTATAAGCGGCAACTCGGACATAAATTCATCGAGGCGTGTCATTGCTGCGGCCATTGCGGGATACATTGCTCTCTCCTTCGCTGCAGGTCTTACCGGCTTTGAGTTTGGGTTGCAGCCATTGCTGCATCAGGGTGCCAATGGAATGCCGCTCTATATGCCATACGGCCTGAATGTTGCTGTACCTGCCATGCTCATTGAGCACGTTTTCGGATTCAGCATCCTTGAAGGCCTTATTACTGCGCTCATCTTCGCCTATATCCAGAGAACAGATACATCTCTGCTTTATGGAGAGAAATCCAGATCGCAAAAGAACAAAAGCAAGAAAGCAACCCTTGCCTGAGGTGAGAGAATGGATAAGACCGTAAAAAAATTAGCCATCGGCCTGATGTTGTTGGTAATTCTAACCCCTCTAGGCCTTTTAGCCGTGGGTGAGACCTTCGGCGAGTGGGGGCCGGAGGAGGTTGAGGAGAAGCTGGGATTTGTGCCTCCCGGCCTGGAAAGTCTCTCCAGTCTTTGGAGTGCTCCAATGCCTGATTATGCTCTGCCTGGTGGCGACGAGTCCATGACCTTCGCCGCTGCAGCGTATATCCTGTCGGCAGTTATCGGCGTAGTAGTCAGCGGTGGCCTGCTTTACTTCATAGGAAAGAAGGTTGCCAAAGACTAGCGCCATCTTTTTATTCATTCCATTTTTCTGACTTAGAAATCCCCAGGCATATCATAATCAAATCTAAATTGGGCAAAAGCAATCTGGAAAACTGCCTATTTGGACGAAGTAATTTGAAAGGAGAAAGATGATACCGGACTGGATGAGTGAAGTGGATGCAAATTCATGCAAATGCTCTGCGGTAAATCATGGCAAGAAGGGCTTTGTAGGAAAGACCATTGATGGAATTTTAGGTTTCTTAGAGGAAGCTTTTATATCGGAGAGCTTTTCTAAGCGCTCCGGCCTTCTGCAGAGCCTGGACCCAAGAGCCAAGCTGATTTCCATCCTGGCCGTAATATTCGCAACCAGCCTGATTGGCGACTTGAGAGTACTGATCTTCATCTATGCTCTGACGCTTCTGTTTTCGTATCTCAGCAAGATCGATGTGGCATTTTTCATCAAACGCGTCTGGCTCTTCATTCCCATCTTTGCCGGCATTATCGCCGTACCCATGATCTTCAATGTCTTTCTGCCCGGCGACCCTCTCTATCAGGTGGCATACCTTGGCCCGGGCGCACACTTGGGCCCCTTTTCCCTGCCGGAGAGCATCTTCATCACCAAACAGGGTTTGACTGCCGCAGTAATCTTCACCATGCGCGTGGCAACCTGCGTCTCCGCCGTGGTGCTGCTATTTCTCACCACGCCTCAGCAGATACTCTTTAAATCCCTGCGCACGGTGGGCGTTCCCAAGCTTTATGTCCTCACGCTGCTGATGGCCTATCGATATATCTTCCTGCTCATGGATCTGATACGAGAGATGTATGTTGCCAAAAAAGCCAGAACCATCCAATCTCGAGGAATGATTGATGAGCAGAACTGGGTGGGAGGGCGCATAGGATATACGCTTATTAGATCTCTCTCCATGAGCGAAAAGGTACATATGGCTATGATGTCCAGGGGCTTTAGCGGCGAAGTTCATATCATGCAGGAATTCGAAATGAAAAATCGCGACTATATGGCCGGAGCAGTGGCAATATCTCTAAGCCTGGTGCTGGTGTTGATCTCCCAAAATGTTCTCCGGGTATGAAGATGCAGGCTAAAATGGAAGCTATATTTGATTTGAGGAATGTCTCTTATTCCTACGTGGGAAAGATCGATGCACTCAAGGATGTAACACTGAAGATAAACCGGGGGGAGAAGGTCACTATTATTGGCTCCAACGGCTGCGGAAAATCGACATTATTGGCCATTTTGGATGGTCTTGTTTATCCAAGCTCAGGCGATTTCTATGCCTTTGATAATCTGATAACCGAAGATGTCTTTGATGCCATTAAAGACAATGAATTCCGGTCTTATTTCCGGACGAAAGTGGGATTTGTCTTTCAAAACTCGGATGTTCAGCTCTTCTCTCCTACGGTCTATGAGGAGATTGCTTTTGGCCCCTTGCAGCTTAACCTATCGATGGATGTTGTGAAATCCAGGGTAGAGGATGTCATGGAGATGATGGAGATCGGCAAGCTGCGGGATCGTTCGCCTCACACACTCTCCGGAGGCGAGAAGAAGAAGGTGTGCATAGCCACAGTCCTAGTCAACAACCCCGATGTGCTCTTGCTGGACGAGCCATCCGCGGGCCTGGATCCCAGAACTCAGCTCTGGCTGATTGAGCTTCTCCAGGAATTAGGACATGCCGGCAAGACGGTGATAACGGCAACCCATGATCTGGAAATCATCGATCAGATCAGCGATAGATCCATCGTCATGGGCGAGGACCACAGCGTTAAGATGGACCGGGATTCTGAGAGCGTGCTAAGCGACTACGAACTTCTGCTATCTTCGAATCTGGTGCACGAGCATACCCATCTGCACGGCAAGCTGGTGCATGAGCATCTGCATGTTCATGGAAAAGAGCACACGCACCATACGAATCAAGATCAAAAAAAGTAGAAGGAGGAGACTTTTCTCTTTCTGACATGCAAACTCACCCTATCTGGAGATACACTCCGTTTACTAATTTAGTCTAAATTGCGACTTGGTCAGGCATCAATCTGCGACAATACTTACTGTCAGTATTTATCCAAAGAAGGTGAACGACCAAAAGCTTTTTCGTTAAGCCTTTGATATAACTATTTGATTTAAAGGCAGGAGGGATCTGATCAATTCGAGTGATCCTGCGAAAGGTAGCAGGAGCCCATCTTTTCGCGCCGCAGTCATTCTGGCTGTCTTGATTTTGATGGCATTTTTGGCAGTGTTGGTCTTTGTCAAGAACAGAGAAGTGCTGCTATTTATCGCGGATACAGTTGCAGTTTCTACCAGCGGACTGGCCGCTGCCAGCATGCTGCTTACAGCGCATAGTTCTCAGGGAAGATCTAGAAAGGCCTGGATGCTCTTAGCCGTTGCTCTGCTCTTCAATACCTTCGGGGAGTTTTCCTGGGGTGTAATCGAGGTAATCCTCCATCAAAATCCATTTCCTTCCGTAGCTGACATTGGCTACCTGGGCTTCTATCCCCTGTTTGCTATAGGCATACTCCTCTTGCCCGAGATACCGCTTTCCTCTCGCGAGAAGTCAAAAATTCTTCTGGATGCAGCAATTGTTATAGTATCAGGAGCTCTGGTCTTCTGGATCTTTCTTATCGCCCCAATTATTGCTTCTGCCAAAACAATTACTTTTGGCCTGTTTTTCGCGGCGGCCTATCCGATTATGGATCTGATTCTGTTCTTTGCCCTGCTGCAATTGCTCTTCAGAAAACTCGATTCACTTGGACGTTATCCTGCCCTTATTCTGGCCCTCAGCATGATCATCTTTTTAGTTGCTGATGCCATCTTCACCATTCAGATAAAGGAAAAAACTTTTATCTCGGGCAGCCTGCTCGATATGGGCTGGGTGATAACCTATTTGCTGATTGGACTGGCCGGGGTGTTGCAGACAAACACGGTTCCTTTTGAAGAGTTTGAACTATTAGGTCCCCTTCAGAGCAAGAGAGATGAATGGATTCATTTCTTGCCCTATCTAGGAATTGGGGCGGCATTTTCCCTTCTCATCTGGGGTTATGAATTCTCACACATAACTAACTATTCCATCCTGGCGGCATCGGTCGGGGTCATCATAGTGCTGATGTTCATCCGCCAGAAGGTGGCCTTTGATGAAGGAAATCAATTGCTCACCATGACGCTGTCGGAAATGGAGGAAAGAAAGCATGTTGAAGAGTCATTACGCAAATCAGAACAGGAGAAAGCGGCTATTTTGGGCGGCTTGAAAAATGTAGCTGTCGAATACCTTGATCCCCTGATGCACATCATCTGGGCTAATACACCTATTCAGAGGTCTCTCGGCCTTTCTGAGGATGAAATTATTGGAAAGCAATGCTTTAGGGTCATTTATGGTCTCGAGACTCCCTGTCCGGATTGCACAGCCGTTAAAACCCTTCAGAGAGGGCAGCCTCATGAGGGCGAAGTAGTAACACCAGACAATAAGACCTGGCTATCTCGCAGCAGCCCCATCAGGGATGCAGAGGAAAGGATCATGGGAGTGGTTCATGTAGCTTTAGACATCAGCGAACGCAAGAGTGCGGAGGGCGCTTTAAAGGAGTCCAAACGCAGGCTGGCGAATATCATAAACTTTCTGCCAGATGCCACCTTTGTTGTCAATAAAGAGGGCAAAGTGATAGCCTGGAACCGTGCCATCGAAAAGCTGACCGGCATCAAGGCCGGGCAGATGCTGGGCAAGGGAGACTATGAATATGCATTGCCCTTTTACGGTGAAAAGAGACCGATCCTCATAGACATGACTATCCGGTCCGATCCGGCACTCGATGGAAAATATGAAAATATAAGAAGGCAAGAAGACGGTTCCCTCATCGGAGAAGCCCGTATAACCAATTTGAAGGAAGGCGAAACATACCTCCTGGGAAGTGCATCCGCTCTTTACGACTCTGAGGGAAATTACTGGGGAGCGATTGAATCGATCCGTGATATAACGGATCGAAGGCACGCCGAGGAAGAGCTGAAAAGGTCCAAAGAGGAAGCTGAACTTGCCACACGCGCCAAGTCCGAATTCCTGGCCAACATGAGTCACGAGATTCGCACACCTATGAATGCCGTAATAGGCTTAACAGGTCTTCTACTGGATGAGAATCTAACGGCAAAGCAGAGGGAGTACGCAGAGATCATTCGCAGCAGTGGGGACACCCTGCTGGCTATTATAAATAACATCCTCGATCTCACTAAAATAGAAGCCAATATGGTTGATCTCGAGTGCCAGCCAATCGACCTGCAAAGCTGCATTGAGGCATCCATGGATATAGTGGCAACAGTTGCTGCCGATAAGGGGCTAAGTACATCATATACCATCGAAGAGAGCACTCCAAAGCTCTTTTTGGGCGACCCTACCAGGCTTCGTCAGATAATAATCAATTTACTCCATAATGCCGTTAAGTTCACAAAAAAAGGCGGAGTCTCAATCTTGGTCTCCAGCAATAAGCTCGAAGGAGATCGCTATGAGATCCATTTTGCCGTGAAGGATACGGGAATTGGCATCCCTGAAGAGAAGGTAGGCCGCCTGTTTCAGTCTTTTAGCCAGATTGATGCCTCGACTGCGCGCCGTTATGGCGGCACCGGTCTTGGTCTGGCTATAAGCAAAAAGCTCGTGGAGATGATGGGTGGAAAGATTTGGGTTGAAAGTGGACCGGGCAAAGGTTCGACATTTTATTTTACGATCCCGATAAAATCGACATTATGCGAGCCAATCGATAGCGAGCCTATGGATAGTTTCAGGGCTAAATCTTTGCCGGTCTATAATCAGCAGGGACACATGGACCACGACCTGAGCATATTGCTTGCAGAAGATAACTCAGTCAACCAGATAGTGACAATGAGAATGCTCAGTAAGCTGGGGTACAGAGCAGATGTGGCCGCTAACGGCATAGAGGCCTTGCAAGCCCTGGAGCGTAAGCATTACTATGTTGTTTTCATGGATGTGCAAATGCCTGAGATGGACGGCCTGGAAGCCACAAGGGCAATACGGAAAAGGTGGCAAAAAGGCCCCAAGATCATTGCTATGACTGCATCCGCACTCAAAGGTGATCGGGAGATGTGTCTGGAGGCGGGGATGGACGGCTACATAAGCAAGCCCACCAGGCTGGAGGCTCTGGGGGCTGCTCTGGAGGCTTGCAGCAAACAATGATCATGGCCAACTAATAATACTAATAATTCGAATGATCCAAGTGATCCAAGTACAATTCTTCCATGTCTATGCAGGAACACCGCCTCGTAGAAAATAATTTAAATGAT
>JAFGNK010000177.1 GCA_016927055.1 Methanotrichaceae archaeon
CCGTCCTGGAATACCCTGATATCGAAACCACGCACCCTGGTAGCCTGCTCAATATTGGCCATGGTCTGGCCAACCCGCTCCTTATCGATGCCTGTGATCGTTACTTCATCTTTGCCGATCTCGACCTTCGCACCCGGTAGGATCTTGGCAGATCGAGACTTCCTTTCGCCCAGAAAATTGCTTATGATGAGCTCATTGGAAGCTGCCTTGAGCTGTATGGGGAAGTGAGAGTACACGACCTTCATCTTGTACTCATATCCTCGGGTTACGCCCGCAACCATGTTGCTGATATGCGAGGCCAACGTCCCCACCATTGCTCGGTGACGCTTTCTATCGAGCCTGGAATTCACGATCAGTTGAGAACCCTCATTCATGATCTCTATCTCAGGATAGCAAAGCAGCCTGGAGAGTTCACCCTTCGGCCCCTTCACCGTGACGGTATTTCCGTCTACGGTTATGGCAACTCCTTCCGGGATCTCTACCTGTCGTGCAATCTCTTTGACCATTGCGACCACCTAATACACGTAAGCCAGGAGCTGACCGCCCAGGGATTGGGATCTGGCATCTGAATGGGCCATGACTCCCTTACTGGTGCTCAGTATCAGAACTCCGAAGTTCCTGGCGGGGAGGAATCGCTTCTCCCATTTCTCCATCTCGGTCACCTTGGTTGAAAACCGGGGCTTAATTACGCCGCATCGGTTGATCCTTCCCAGGAGCTTCACTCTGAACATTCCCGACTTTCCGTCGTCAACAAATTCGAACTCGCCTATGTAGCCTCTATCCGCCATAACCTTCAAAGCCCTTCCTATGAGCTTGGAGGCGGGATGAATGATACATTCAGGCTTGCCTACGCTCTCCGCATTCTTTATTACGGACAAAGCATCGGCCAGTGGATCCAATAACATAGTAGCCACCTACGAATATTTTTCAAAACCCATCTGAGGGGCGATCTCTCGGAAGCACTGCCTGCACAGATATATCCCGTACTTTCTTACAAGGCCGTTTTTGTTTCCACAGCGCTTGCACTGATTTTTGCCTCTTCCGAAGACCTTCTTTGCTTTCTTCATGCCGCCTCCAAGATCTGAACGCCGAACTTCTTTGCGACGAACTCCATAGTATCGTCCTCTTTCAGCCTCTGCCGGATAGGAAGCTTCTTTTGCGCTACGCGCCGCCGCGCAATCCTGTAGCCGGCCCTCTTCAGAGCAACGGACACATCCATGCCGAATATGCCGATCTCGGGATCGTATCGCATTCCCGGAAAGTCGGTGTGCTCTTCGATGCCGAAAGAGAAGTTCCCCTGCTTGTCGAACTGGCTCTTTTTCAAGGAATTTCCTGCAGCCTTCAGGGCTATGATCAGGAAATCCTCAGCCACTTTTCCTCGCAAGGTGAGCTTTGCACCTATGGGCTCGTTCTTTTTGATATTGAAGGTAGGCAGAGTCTTCTTGGCAATAGAACGGACGGGCTGTTGCTTGGTAATGACCTTCATGATGGTTTCAGCGTTTACCAGCCTCTGACCGCTCTCTCCTACACCCACATGCACGACAACCTTGTCAATGCGGGGCACCAGATTGACATTCATCTAACTGCCCCCAATTTGATGACAGGCTGATCTATTCCGATCATGTAAACGTAGTCCTCGATGGTCTCAAACTCCTCGTCACCCGAGATTATTACACGATTGGGCCGGGAGCTCTTCACGGTTATGATCTCTTTGATCTTGCCCGTTTGGCCGGAATGCTTTCCGCCTACGACCATAGCCAGATTGCCGACCTCAAATCCGATCCTATCCTCAATATTTTTTTCGGGTAATGAAAGAACCAGAGAGTCGCCAACCTTAAACTCGCCTTCTGCAAGCTTATTTGAGCCGTCTGAGAGGTTGAGCTGCTGCCTGTTGCCCTTAATGGAAGTTTTATTCTCGACTCGGGCCAGCTTTCTCACGTTCCCCGTCTCAAGAGAGCTGAGATAGAACATTCCCTTCTCATCTTTGAGCATTCTATATTGCTGGTTGCTTGCAGGAACGGATATGACATCGAATATGCCTACCGGCAGCTTGTAATTCTTCTGGGCTTTTCCATCTACCAGCACCTTGCCCTCGTGCAGAACCCTCTTGGCCTCGCGGGCATTATCTACCAGCTTAAGCATGTCCCGGAGTACCATCACTAGAGGCATGCTTTCCGTTGAGGAATGCGGTCCAGGGCTGGTCTTGGCAACCCATGTATGGGTCTTTCTTGCAATGGGCCAGCTCACAGGAACAGTTACTCTTTTTTGATGTCTGCTCACTCTGATCGCCTCGCGAAGATTTTCTCCCTCTCTGCGTCTTCAAGGTTGAGCTTGACTATTATGACGTTGGAGGGATGAATGGTTCTCGGCACTTCAGTTCCATCGGCGCGGTAGTTGCTCACGCCTGCCACTTTGATGGTGCACCTCTTAAGGTCTACATCCTCGACCTCTCCTTCGGTGCCAGCGTGATCGCCACGCAAAACCTTGACGGTATCGCCCTTGCGCAGTTGTGCATTGCGCTTCTTGAGTTCCTCGCGCAAAGCTTTGCTCAAGGGTGCGTGCATGTACTTTTGACGCCTATGCAGCGGTGCGGTATACCTTTCTTTCCGCTGCTTCCTTGGCTGTTTCGTAATCATAATCATCACACAATCATGGATGCCGCGGAAGCGACCTTGCCAAATCTTTCCGCTACCTCGCGGGCCACTGGTCCCTTAACCTCAGAGCCCTTGGGAACGCCCTCGTCATCTACGATAACGGCAGCATTATCCTCGAATTTTACCCTGAGGCCGTCGGGCCTTCGAAACTCCTTTCTCTGACGAATGATGACAGCTTTAAAGATCTGCTTTCTCATCTCCGGAGTTCCCTTCTTCACGGATACTATTACGACGTCCCCAATCCCTGCGCAGGGCTGTCTATTTTTCACGCCTCGATAGTTCTTGACTGCGATGACGTGTAGCGTCCGCGCACCTGTATTGTCTACACAATTCAGGTATGCGCCAGTGTTGATCGCCCTTGGGATCTTGGCCTTTTGTCCTTTCATTTCAAGACCTCGACTACTACGTAGGATTTGGTCCTGGAAAGGGGCCTACACTCCGCTATCTTGACACGATCCCCTGACTTGGCATCAATGCAAGGGGGATTGTGCGCATGGATTTTGGACTGCCTCTTCTCGAATCGTTCATACTTCGTTGCTTTCTTCTCGAACTTACGCATGACTACCACGGTATTGTCCATCTTGTCGCTGACCACGGTGCAACTAAAGACCTGGCCGCGTACAGGTAGGCTACCATGGAAGGGACATTTCGGATCGTTGCACTCCTTTTTCGGCGCGCTAACGTCCAGTCCGATATCCCTCATAACTTCCACCTCGTCCTCTGCATTCTCTTGCTTATTCTGTTCTCGGGCTGCGAGATCAAGATTGAGCCGTATACCCTCACGTTTTGCCCATCTGGCAGCGTGAAGATAAAGCTGCTATTCTTTTTGGCAAGACGCAAAACCTTGGCTTTCGTCTCCAAAAGGAATGTATTCCTGGTCTCGTCCACAACCTGGCCTGAAAGCCCGATCTGGCCCGGGTCGCTGCTTGCATCGACTCGAACCTCAAGGCCGATCAACTCGTGCCTTGCCAGGCTTTCAGGATTCAGGTTCACTTCCTTCGCTCCGTTTGGACCGTCTTGATCCTGGCAACCGTTCTGCGGATGTCTCTGATTCTCCCAGGCTTTTCCGGGGCACCACCAGCAGTTACGACGCCTCTCTCACGGATGAGCTCGCTTTCGAGCTTTCGCAGCTCCTCAGCAATCTCCTCCGCGTTCATGTTTCTGATCTCATCAATCTTGAAGATCGCCATATCGGATCACTCCTCCTTGGCGCATGGCTCGCTATCTGCCTTCTCCTCGAGGAGAGGCACGTCCTCTGCCACACCCTCATCCGCTTTCATGGATGGTTCATCCAGGGGAGCGGGCGCAGCCACAGGCTCTGACTCTAAGAGCTGATCCAGATCGCTCTTCTTCTCAGGAGCCGGTGCAGCCACAGGCTCCGGCACAGCGGGACCTTTTTCGGGCTTCGTTTCCACGACCTCAGGAGCAACCTGCTGTTTTAGAATCAGGAAGTGGTCGGGAAGTTGCACATCTGGAGGGATGATCCTGACCTGGCAGCCAATGACGCCCAGCTTCTTGACAGCTGTGGAATAGCCCCTATCCACAAGATCGATAGCCGGCTTTCCGGAATGCTTGACGTATCCGGAGATGAATTTCTCGGTTCTGGACCGGGGACCGGTCAACTTGCCACTGACCACGATCTCGCAACCGAGGGCGCCTGCGTCCATCACTCTTCGCATCATGGACTGGCCTGCCTTTCGGAAGTACCAGCCGCGCTCCAAAGAGGAAGCGAGACGATTGGCCACAACTCTGCCGTTCAGGTCGCCACGGCCCACATCCTGCACATCAATCTGGGGATTGTCCAGATGGAATTTGCGATCCAGGTCGCGGGTGATCTTACGGATCAATTTGCCGCCTTTCCCGATGACCATGCCCGGCTTTTCCGCATAGACAGTTATCTGAGTGCCCATGGGAGTTCGGTTCATGACCATGCCGCCGTATCCTGCGCGCTCCAGCTCTTCCGCCAGATACTCATTGACGAGAGCTTTGGAGATGCCTTCCGCCACGAACTTCTTTTCTACGGACATCAGCTCTTCACCTCGGTGAGGACCATCTCCACGGAAACGGTCTCTGTGTTCTTGGGGGTGGCTCTTCCCATAGCACGAGGCATCCATCCCTGGATGGTCCTGCCCTTCTTTGTACCGGCATGGAAGATCCTCATCTTCTCGGACTCCATTCCCTTGTACTCGGCATTGGCAAGTGCATTATCCAGTACATTCAAGACTGCCTTGGCTGCTTTTTCCGGAAATCTGCCGGCATCCCATCCTACCAGGCCGTGCCTGTGGGCCACATTTCCTCTGTAGCGCTTGAAAGGAATAGCCCTCTTAAGAGCTATTACATCTTCCAGATAGGCACGGGCGAGATTCGCCCTCATGCCCCTTAGCGTCCTGCAGATCTCGCGGGCGTGCTTAGGTGAGATGTGAAGCTCCATCCCCATGGCCCTTGAAGAGCGTCCTGCAGGCGTAAGCGAATAATTCAATCTGCCCAATCTCACACCTCACTTCAGCGGCACATACTTGCTTGATCTGGTAGCGCCCACGCCTGCGGCACCGTGCTGTACGCGATTGCGCGTCAACGCGAACTCACCGAAGAAGTGTCCGATCATCTCGGGCATAACATCTACCTTTTCGAAGCTCTTGCCGTTGTAGATCTCGAGTTTCTTGCCCACCATGTCAGGCATAATTATCATATTCCTGATGTGGGTTCGAACCAAGTCCTTGTTCTTCAGGCTCGTCAGGAGCTTCTTGTTCTCCTTGACAAGGCCTCTCTTGATCGATCTGCGCTGCCGTGCTGGAAGCAGCTCGGCAAGCTCCTCTATACTTAACTTGACGAGGTCAGAAACCTTCCGGCCCCGATACAAGAATTCTTCCTTCCTCTTGGGAAGCTTGGATCCTGCTTTCTTAGCCAAAACCATCACCTAGCGCTTACCGGTCTTCCTTGCGGCAATTGAACCCACCTTTCGGCCAGGAGACGTATTCCTGCTACATGTCTTTGGCCTTCCAGGATGCTGGCGTCCGCCGCCACCGAAGGGGTGGTCTACGGCGTTCATTGCTACGCCTCTGACAATGGGCCATTTCTTGGCCTTGGACCTGAACTTAAAGAAGCTCTTGCCTGCCTTGACCAGAGGCTTGTCCAGACGGCCTCCTCCGGCAACGACCCCTATGGTCGCCATGCATTTCGGGCTGAGCCATTTCATCTCACCGCTGGGCAGCTGGACGACGGTTTGACCGGCATCATGAGCCACGAGAATGGCGCAGACTCCTGAAGCTCGGGCGAACTGGCCGCCGTGACCCGGCTGCGATTCGACATTACAGATTGGTATACCCTCAGGAATCTCCGCCAGATGCAGAGTATTTCCCGGCTTGATGGGCGCAGATATGCCACAGGCCACCTCTTGGCCCACATGCATGCCCTCAGGAACCAGGATGTATCTCATCTCACCGCTGCTTAAAGCCACAAGTGCAACGGGTGCGCTTCGGGCTGGATCACGCATTATTTCCTGGACCGTGCCTTTTATGGTCTCATCGCTATCGACTTTTATGTGCTTGATGTCCGCCCTGTACCTGTGGGAGGGTGCCCTATACGTAGGACCCCCTGCACCTCTATTCTGAGATATGATTCTATGTCCCATATTTTACCCACCTACAGCAGTCCTAGCCTCGTGGCAAGCTCGTTCGCACTGCCCTCTTTCGCCAGCTTCACGATGGCCTTCTTTTGTCCCTGGGAAGTTATCATGGTCCTGACTGCCAGAACGTCGATATCATAAAGCTCTTCCAGGGCCTTTTTGATCTCCGGCTTGGTGGCGCTCATGTTCACCAGAAACTCCATGGTATCATTGGAGTCGATCATGCTGGTGACCTTTTCAGTGACGTAGGGACTCTTGATAATCATTGTACTGCCTCCTGGCTGCCCTTTTTGGCCAGCTTTTCCAGGGAAGACTCAGTCCAAACGGTCAGCCTTCCAGCCTTGGTTCCAGGAGCAAGCAACTCAGCGTTCAGCTTCTCCACGGTGACAAAGTCCACTCCGGGAAGATTTCGGGCAGCTTTTCCCAGCCCCAAATCGTTTCCGGCGACAATGAGCAGGCTCTTTCGGCCTTTATATTTCCTTCCCCGCAGCTTGCCCTTGCCGGCACGAATATGTCTTCCGTCCTTTGCCCTCTGAACATCATCCCAGAGGCCCGCTGCCACCAGGAACTTGATGACTTCAGTGGTCTTGCTGAGGGATTCCAGGTCGTTCTTGGCTACAATGGGAAGCTCTCTCGCGAACCTGTGTCCTCTTGCCTCGACCAGTCCTGACGAGGCAGTAGCTGCGATCGCGGAACGGATGGCTTTGCGCCTCTCCTTTTTGTTAATCTTTTCAGAATAATCGGCATTGGGCTGAGGGGCATGAGACCGGCGGCCGCCTACTGCCATTGGTATCCCTGCAGCTTTTCGACCGTTCTTCAATCTGGGAACTCTGGAGACGCCGTGCCCCGGGCCCCAGGACTGGGCAGAGGTGTTCATGCCGGCATAGAAATGAGGCCCGTAAGACTGCAGCCTGTTTGCCTGTGCCGCAAGAACTGCCCGCTTGATGATATCCGGCCGGTATTCCTCCTCGAAGACAGGAGGTAACTCAATCTGGCCGCTTGCATTTCCCGATAGATCAATGATATTTGCATTCATTGCCTAGACCCCCTGCTTGGACTCTTGGCTTATGTAGAGGAACTCGGGCGCCTTCTCGAAGTTCTTTCCGGGCCTTAATGCGTGTCTCATTCTGACCATCCTCTTGATGGGACCGGGAACGCTCCCCTTGATCAGGATGTATTGATTTCTAACCACGCCGTAGCCGGGAAATCCGCCTTTTGGAGTTATCTGTGCGCCATCGGTTCCAATGAACATGAGTCTTTTATTGTACTCCGTCCTCTGGTGGTAGCCCATCTGGCCCAGCTGCGGTACACGCCAGCTGATATGGGCTGGGTGCCAGGGACCGAGGTTTCCCACGTGCCGCAATTTGCCGGTGCGGGCGTGCTTTCTCTTGGCGACGGCAATTCCCCAGCGTCGCACTGGACCCTGGGTGCCCTTGCCTTTGGTAACTGCAGAAGTATCCAGCAGATCGCCCAGCTCAAAGACGCTGGAGACTGGAATCTGCTGACCGAGCAGCTTCTGGGCAAATGCAAGACGATCCAGCATGGAGCCGCCGTTGATGGGCATCTCCATGAGTTCAGGAGTCTTCTTGGGAATTCCGGTTATGAGGCCGGGATTGGTGTGCACCAGAACTCTAACATCCACGATATCATCGCCAAGGGCCTGCAGATCGCCTGCAGAAGTCCCATGGGTCTTCTTGGGAAGAGTCAGGGCGCGAGCCAGATCAGGGCTGAGATTCTCGGCCCAGGCCTCGCCTGCAGGCCGCAGCCCGGCGTTGTAGTTCTCATAGGCGCGCACGGCCACTACATTCATGGGGGGCACCTCAAGAACAGTCACCGGCATGGAGATCTCCATGCCCTCGGTGAGGCTCCTCGGTCTGTCGTCAATCATCATGACGTGGGTCATGCCGGCCTTGTAGCCGGCAAAGCCTGCCATGCTGGCCTTTTCCTCCTCGGGCCAGCTTCTGATTCTTGGGACCTCGCTCTTGGCCCTCTTCCTCGGGCTGTAGGCCAGCGAACCTCTTCTAGGTCGGTGTATTGTTGCCATTTAGTCCTCCAAGCGCACCCAGGTTGAGCAGGGCTAGGGTGGCGAATACTGCTTCTTCCACGCGAACCGTCTCAGTTCCTTGATGCGGAATGGTGTTGATCATTTCATACCTTCCAATAGCTTTCGCACTCAAGAGCGCATCCACGCCTCGTGCGGGTGAGCCGAATACTACCGCAAGGTCGCGCTTTCTGCCCGATTGACCCAGCTCTTGAAGGACTTTTGGCGTTACCGCCTTTCCATTCCTTGAGGTGAGAACGATTTGGGCATCATTCTTTGATGCCAGGTAGCCTTCCAGGCTTTCCACTACCTCGGTCTCGTACCCCCAGTAAATAGGGATATCCTTCTGGTCCACAGGCTCAGCGACGAGCGGTTCCTGCGAAAAGATTCTGACATTTAGGCGCTGCCCCACCGGGATTTTTTCCTCAGTACGGAGGGGAATTGGGCGATCGATTCCGATTTCCACCCAGACGCCGCTATCAGATCCGACGCTTTCAACGACTGCTCCGACGCGAAACTCGCCAATCTTGAGCGATTCTGATCTTGAGTTGATGGGATGATGAGCCGTACGTAGCGGCGGCAGAGTCCCCACATGACGAAGCTCCTCCCTGCGCGGGATGAGCATCCTTCGCAGGTACTGCGGCGTTTCCATGTAGCGCAGCACCATGGCCATGAACCGCGAGTCATTACGCTCCGGATCACGATAGATCACGATGCGGTTGTACTGGAAGACTGCTGCTGCCCGGGCGATTTGGCCAACCTTGAGCGTGCTCTCACGCCGATCCCTACTCTCCATGGTGAGAGAGGACGGGATAAGGATGGCTCTCTCGCGCTGTCCGGTCATCAGATTTCCCTTCTCAGAAGATAGTGGATATATAAAAAGGTTTGTAGATAAGAGAAAAGAGAAACGGAGAGGATCAGATCCCGGCAGAGAGATGGAACATCCGAATCAACCTTTGGGGAAGGCGGCCTCGATCAGCCCTTGGCCCCGGTCCTTTCGGTAAGCATCTGCTACATCCTTCTGCAGGGCATCCAACTGCTCCTGAGAAAAGCTCAACTGAGAAGCCCCAGAGGAGAGATTCTCAAAGCTCCTCTTTGCGTCTGAGTGACCGATATTGGTAAAAATCAGGTGGCAAAGGGCGATCAATCTCAAAGCTTCCTGAGCCCTGCCCTGCTGCCATGCGATAATACCAAGCTGAGAGAATGCCCCAGCTTCGCCCGCACGGTCACCTATATGTTGATAGATCTTCAGGGAATTTTCGAAATTCTCATGCGCCTGGTCGTAGTCGCCCTTTCTCAAGTCAATCGAAGCCAGCGCATGCAAGCTGGCAGCTTCTCCCACACGGTTACCGATCTTCTGTGCTATCTCGAGTGCTCTCTTGGAATTCTCACGAGCCAAGTCGTAGTTGCCTTTGTCAAGGTCGATCATAGCCAGCTGATGCAAGGTGGCAACTTCCCCCGCACGGTTGCCGATCTGTTGACGGATCTCTAGGGCCTTCTCGAATTTCTCACGTGCTTGATCGTAATTGCCCTCGTTAAGATCTATCGAGGCCAGCCCGTGCAAGTCGCCAGCCTCGGCAAAACGGTCACCAACCTTCTGAGCGAACTCTAAGGCTTTTTTGAAATTCTCGCGCGCCTGGTAGTGGTTGCCTTTGTAAAGGTCGATCATGGCCAACGAGTGAAAAGTGGCAGCTTCGCCCGCAAGATCACCTATATGTTGACGGATTTCTAGAACCTTCTCGAATTTCTCATGCGCCTGGTCGTAGTCGCCCTTTCTCAAGTCAATCGAAGCCAACGCGTGCAAGGTGGCGCCTTCGCCCGCATGATCGCCGATTCGTTGACGGATCTCCAAGGCCTTTTTAAGATTCTCATGCGCCTGACCATAGTTACCCTGCTTAAGGTCAATCATGGCCAGCGAGTGAAAAGTGGCAGCTTCGCCCGCAAGATCACCTATATGTTGACGGATTTCTAGAACCTTCTCGAATTTCTCACGCGCTGAGCTGTAATCAGCTTTTTCAAGGTCTATCGAAGCCAACGAATGCAAAGTGTAAGCCTCGCCAGAACGATTGCCAATCTGACTCAGGGTCTTCAGGACCTTCTCGAATTTCTCACGCGCTTGGTCGTAGTCGCCCTTTTTCATTTCGATAGATGCCAGGCCATAAATGGCCATTGAAGTACCATTTGGATCGGAGATATTAGAAGCATCCTCGCAGCGATGGTACCAGATTTCGGCAGAGTCATACTTCCCTTGGTCGAAATAAGCTTTAGCTATCCAGCTCATGGGAGAGGGATGATTTTCGTAATCAAGCAGTTCCATATTGAGTCGTCTCACATTATCATAAAACCCTGCCCTTGCCAACCAATCCGAAAGGAGGGACGTGATCTTTCGAGCCGGGTCAATCTCTCCAGCCCTTAGATACTGAAACCGCGCTTCCAGCATGCAATCTGCCGAAGAAAGGCTGAACTCTTCCAGCCGATTTTGCCTCAACAATTCGATCAGGAAGTCGCCTGCTACCTTATGAGCCATCGCTCGTTCTCGACGAGAAAGCTTAGCAAGAAGCCATGGCCGGAGAATACCGTAGATGACCCAGAGAGACTTTTCCGTGTAAACAAAAGCCCGATCCCGCCAGCTTTGGGCGAAAAACGGCACTTGGTCCAACGGTACCCCAGCAACTGCTGCCAAGCCCTCCAGGGTCACAGGGACACTATAAACAGCCGACCGGCAGAGAGCCTTTTGAGACTCTGGACTGAGGTAACCGTAAAGCCGCTCGGTGAAGATGTCTCCAAAGTATTTGTCCCGTAATTTCTGAAGCTCGCCCGGCTCTGTGCCCGTGGACAGCTCCACCTTGGCCAGCTCAGCTTTCAATAATTTGGCATCCATTTCCTTGATTGACTCGCGGATCTGAAGGAGAAAGCGAGGAGTTCCGCCAAATTTTTTGTACAGCTCCCTCAAGAGCGCCATGGGAAGCTCGCCCGACCGGCTGCGCCGCTCTACTTCAGGGTCACGCTGCAGGATCTTGAGGAAAGAGGATTCGGGAAAGTCGCTAAGGTCTTCCTGACGGACCTTGGGCGGCAGGACTGACACATCAGATGGCGGATAGCGGGCGGTGATGATGGCCCGAGAGCCTCCTGATAGATGGCCTAGCAGATACCGATAGAATCCTGATATTTCAGTGTCTAGGATGCGCCGGTCGGCCTCGTCCAGGTTTGACTCAAAGTTGTCAAGAAGCAAGAGGAAGCGCCCAACATTTAGAGCAGCTACTGCGTCATGCAATCGATCCTCAACCGATAGTTCGGGATTCTTAAAATCATGAACCAACGCATCCAGCTTGCTTGCCTTTTGTGTCGCACTTTCAGACCTGTGTATCCTGGCAGCCTCGCGATAGGCATCGCCAAAAGCCTGTAGCAGGCGTGTAGAATTCAAAGGATTCTCTTTGGAGCTGGCGACAGGGATAGGGATTAAACCGCTGGTTTCAAGCTTGCGGGCCAGTCTGGTAGCCAGGGTGCTCTTGCCACTGCCACCCAGACCGGTGATGATCACTACCTGCAAATCTCCACTACGCAGAGCGGGCAGAAGCCGCTGCTGCTCGCGCCTGCGACCGACAAAGTGCTCTGCATAGCCCTCCTTCATGCCGGGCAGCGCATCCATGACCATGTTTTGCCGAGTCAAAACTTCAAGCGGCCTCTGAGTATCGGGATCGAATATCAGGCCCTGATTCGTGGCCGAATAAAGCACGGGCAGGGTCCAGGACGGATCGCCGCGCTCCTGGCAGACCTTCCAGGCCTCCTGACGAGCCAGGAGAAAAGCCCGGTCCACCGGCTGGCCGTCTTTGAGCGTTTTATAAAACGTGCGGGCGAAGTTGGTGGCCAGGTCATCAGCGATGGAGGCCGCCCAGCCCACGGCCAGAGGCACCTCGGCACCTACCAGGGCCTGGCAGATGCCGCTCAAAGCCTGCAAGGGTGCCTTGCCCGACTGGCAACCGCTCACAAAAACGCACTGCACACCACTTCCCGCCAGGAACCGGCGCAGCTCTTCCGAAGGAACGAGATCTGCCGTGCCATCCTCTTTCTCAAAGGCAAAGCGGCCCTTTCCGTCTCTGACCGCACCATGACCAGTCAGGTGGACGATGTGAGGCTTGAACTCGCTCACCTTCTCCTTCAGCTCCTCGAAGGTGCCCAGGTCGCAGGAGTCGAAGGCCACGTCCTGACCGTAAATGGCCCGAAATAATGCTTCCTCCTCCCTTTCGTAGTCCAGAGTCGGCTGATCTGTAGGGGAACAGGCCATAAAGAGCAGACGCAAAGGCCGGGCTCGAAGCTCCCCTGAGAAGGGTGCCATCTGCTTGGCGGAGCTGGGAAAGCGGCGGATTTTAAAGAGTGGATTGATGCCGAGGAAGTCACTATCAGGAGGGAGCAAGAGCTCCCAGGGGAGGTTGAGGATCTCAGGGATCTCCGAGGCAATGACGAGGAATCGCAGAGAGCCCACGGGAACCGCTGCCTTGATCTTCTCCCAGGAGGTTGCCAGCCAAAGGTCGAAGAACTGCTTTCCCAAAACCCTCTGGGCATCAGCATCTTTTTCCGGCCTGCAGCCCTGTTCGAAAATAGCGCCAAAGCTGCGGGAGATCTCTCGCACTGCCTGAGAGTCTTGCAGGGAAAGACTCTGGTTGCTGGTGAGAGCTTTTCCATTGAGCTGAATATGAAAGAGATATGTAGTATTGGGACGCTCACCTGATTCTTTTATGGACAATGTGATGGTTGGCTCTTGGATCATGGTCTTGCCTCCTGCATCAAGATTCCAGAAGCAACATTTCAGGATAGCTAAATAAGGTTCACGATCGATTTGGCTTATCGCCTTTGGCCTTTGGCTCTTTCTTGAAAGATAAACCGCACTTTGTGTGGTAAGGTTCCTGCGGATTATATCCTTCAGAAACATACTCTGTCCACCAGGTCGGATATTCCTTTGCTTTTCCATTATTCAGCTCAACCCGGAAGGACTCCGTCACCCCTCATTAACTGGCAATTCCCCTGCATTCTTCTGCGAATTATCCGACAAAGCCGCTGCCGGCGATCGCCACTCCAGCCGCCGGTAGATATCCGCCGTGGCCAGCTTGGTGAGGGGCATCATCACAAACAGCCTGATAACAGTGGAGACGAGACTGCCGGCCATGTCAGCGAAGTCTTCAGAGATTTGTACAAGGATCATGGCGAGGGGAATTTTGATAAAAACGGCGACCATTTCTAGTGCAAAGCCAATGCCCAAAATCATCACCGCCCAGAAAATAAGCAGTTGTTTTATGACGCCTTTAGTCATCCTGCCACTCTGCTTCAGGGCCTCGATGGGGCTGGAGCCCCTGTCCACGACAAAATATCCATAGAACTGATATTTCAAAAACAGGTAGACTGCTGCCCCCAGTGTGATCAGGATTGCAGTTAATAGGATAAACACCTCAGAGGTATTCGTTTCCAGGAAAAAGCTGAGAAAAATTGTAGGATAATAGGGGAGCATAATCATAATGTAGAAGATTATGGTGGCTAGAAGATACTTTGGGAGCAGAGGATACCCTCTGAACAGATCTTTGAATTCTACTGTTTTTTTATCCCTGAATTTTAGAGCGATCCTGAGCAATCCCAGTTCAACAATGAAATAGATTATCATGAAAATAAATGCCATCAGGAGGAACATGAGTATGTTCTGTGTGGAAGGCGTACCCCCCGGTCCCTGAAGCTTAATGGCCAGAATGGGTGGATAGTATAACATTGCCACAATAATCATCAGTACTAAGAAGAAGCGGAGGTTCTTCCTCAGCTCGTTCAATCCGAATCGAATGGCGTCAATGGAAATGAAATCATCACGATTCATATAGAAAAATATCATCTTAAAATACTTATACCTATTTCACAGCAGGAAAAAACAGATATCAAGTTAGTACACGTATATGGCTGATGTCCGTTAAAACCATCACCATTGCCGAAGAAGCTTAGAGCTTGGGCTCAAACGTCCTCGCATCCAGCCGGATCTTATTCTGGCAGTAGCTGCAGACCGTCTCCAGCCGTCCGCCCTTCTCAAGCGCCTCCTCCACCTCCTCCTGGGGCGTGAGGTACTGAGTCATCTCCTCCCCGCATTTGGGACAGGTCACCTTCAGCCACTCCAGCCGGGACAGC
>JAFGNK010000178.1 GCA_016927055.1 Methanotrichaceae archaeon
GGGTAAAAGGTATTTAACTATGGACGAGGAGTAATGAAAGTAGGATACAGGGTCTCTACGAAATTACAGCAGATTCG
Organism: Methanotrichaceae archaeon; assembly: GCA_016927055.1. Lineage (GTDB taxonomy): Archaea > Halobacteriota > Methanosarcinia > Methanotrichales > Methanotrichaceae > Methanothrix. Next base: position 78 of record JAFGNK010000178.1, read on the forward strand.
GGACACTACCAGATTAAATATTTTACTCGCAAAAGTAGCTATGGGATTTCTATGAAGTGGACAATTTTAGCATTATTTGCTGCTCTATTGCTGGCCCCCGCTGCCTGGGCAGCCGAAGAGGATGCTTCGCCAGACTATATGATGATGGCAGACGAGTTTATGAAGGGATTACCAGATAATGATTTTTATCTCATGCCAATGTCTGATCTGATAAATGCTACAGAGAATGAAACTGAAATAGCCAACTGGGTCATTCTCGATGTAAGACCTGAGACATTGTATGCCGAGGGGCATATTCCTGGCTCAATCAACATTCCGGACCCCATGCTCGTGGAGAATATGAATACAGTTTCCGCTGATAAGAAGATCGCGGTTGTCTGCCAGATCGATACCAACTCCGCTTTCGCCGTGGCTATGCTCCGTGTATTTAGCGACCGAGAGGCCTGGGTTGTGCAGGGTGGCGTTCCTGCCTGGCAGGACGCCGGCAAGGAGCTGGTAAAATAGAAAGGCAATCGAACGAAAGAACTGACTAATGACCAAAATGGTTGCTCTTCCAAAAAAAAGAGCAACTTCATATTCCTTTTCCCCTAAGATAAAATTCGCCGCTTTTCTGCTGGCATAAGATAACTTGAAGATTCAAGAGATGATATTGCACAATATGAACGCCAAAATTGGGAAATCGCTGCAAAGCTTCATTGGCCAAAGCGAAGAAATAAAGCCAAGATCTTCAAGGAGAATCACTGCTTGCATAGCACTTATTTTGCTCTTATCCACGCCTTTATTGGTCTTCTCAGCCCTAGCATATGATTTTGTGGGGACGGTAGAGAAAGTCTCAGAGCCAAATGGCATGACTGTGAATATTACTCAACCCGGCACTTATGGATTGCAGGCAAGAGTCGAAGTTCTTCTCGATAAACCCCTGGCAGATCTTGCCTGCTTCAAGGACAAGGAGCTGCAATTCGAGGTCCTGGGGCATGATATTTTGGGAAGGCCCGTATGTGAGGCTTATCTTGATGGAGTAAACATCAGGCATGTGTATTACTGCAGGCTAAACCCAGTTGAGGGCATCTATTGCCGCAATCGTCCCGCCTGTCAATGGACGGGAAGATACCACTACATCCCATGCAATGGACAATGCCGATCCTATTACCCATACTTTTGGCTTCCATTTCCGTGAAAGCTCAGGAAAGCGGAAAGCTCTCACTTGCAGGTGTAGATGATCGCTAAAATAGCTGAAGCGAGCCCCGGTGGGCCGCAAACATGATCTGTTGCCCAGGTACATAGAGAAAGAGTATTGAGAAGGAGGGAGGCAAAAGTCTTCTTATGCAAGAGTAAAGATGGTCGTAGACCTTTGCCAAGATCAATACGTCAATCGTCGTATTTAAGTTTTTCGTTTCCAGGTTTCCAGGCGGTTTTGTGCTGTGTCTGGATTGGGATTTGTTCGGCATATCTGCTTAAGCCGGCCAATCATCTGCATTCGGCAAGCGAGATGACATGATAAGTGATTGTATTTTGGCTGGGTTCATCGCCTTGGCCAGAGATTTTCCCTTATCGTTGCGCATCAATTGATAGGCTATCTCCGGATCCACATTGTACGTCGCCAGGTACTCACTTCGGGAGAGATTGCCGCCCATGCTTGAAACATAAAGCGGTTCGCCGACAACCGGCGTGATCTTTCCTACCGGTAAAATCCATTCAAAACTCAATGGAAGGTCGCAAAGCCAGTCCTCCTGGCCGTAATTGGGGTCCAGAAGCACCTCTTTGTCCTTTTCATTCACTGAGCCACAATTTTTGCAGACAAATTTTATTTTCATGTTTTGACCACTATCCAGCATCATAAATTACATCATAACAGTATATATAATTAACTAAACAAATCATTTTAGCCTTGTAGTCCCATAGTCCAGAAGTCTGCTTTCCAGTCATTCAAAGGAGCGAATCTCCGAGCGCTCTCGGCCCAAAAGCTACACCTACTTTGACCGCATTAGATCAGGCTGTGCTAAAGCCGCATAACACCCTGGAAGAGGCCGTCTTTGCCCGTCATGTTGTCTGGATGAGAAGTCGCAAGATCCTGAAGCAGTACTGGGAATGGTGCTCAGTGCACAGCCGGGCGTTCGCAGCTATTGCCATCACCTCCCCTCGCAGCCGTTATGCCGTGGTGGAGATGGATCTCTATGGTCTGGGCGCAGGTGGACTGGATAGAAATGCAGGCCAGGAGATACTGCGAATCGTATTGGAGCAGCCTATGAAAGCCGGGTCGGTCTTCTTCGTGAGCCCCGTCTATGTTTCGGCATGCGTCGAGGGGAAATCGGCAAAAGCGTTTGCCAGCCGCATTTGCCGGAGTGCGCAAGAGGCGCTATCCCTGGACCTGATAACCCATGAAGAATGGATTCATGGAGAGCTAAAGAGGTCCGAAGCGGGCGGCCGCAATAAGAGCGCTTTTGCGCCTATCAGCGGCCAGGCCCGGGCAGAGGTGATTGAGGAACTCCACAAGGATGGTGATGCAGCCATTTTGTAGCCATACTCTCATTTTGCAGGCTCTTCTTTTCGGGCCCGATATGCAGATCTTCCATGCCTCTCAGTTCTACCATTCTGTATTCTCGCGATTCTGCATTCCCGCGACTATACCCAAATCTTTTTGGTCAGGTACTGCATACAATTAGTAGCATAATCGAAAGAAGGAGAATGCAAAGATGAAGCGCGCAATATCCACTCTGATTATCCTGGTCTTCATATTCAACCTGGTAGATTCATCGCTGGCCTTGAGCGACTACCAGAGAGGTGTTCTGGATGGGCTCAAAAGGGGATGGAACATGGCCCAGAGATATGATCAGGCAACCGCGGGAGACATTGCTCCCTATAACCAGGCGGTTCCAGAATACAACGCCTGGATTCAGGCCATCTTTGGCATGAATGAATCGCTAATGCTGCAGCCCTTTGCGGCATCGGCAAAGCCAAAGCCATATACCATCGGCAAGACCTTCACACCCGTTCACAGCATTGATGCCAGCTGGAATCAAAGCAGGTCATTGCTGCCGGAGCCTGATGCTTATGGAATGATCAACGGCTATCCAGCGGAGACCTATTATTCCATAGGGCCGGCCCTGATAGATTTCTAAAGCAGCAAATTTCCAAGCTACAATAACGCCGGGGCGGAGCGGGGCTTAGATATAAATACGGGGGATGGAAAAGATGCAAAGAGCGTTACGAATGCCAGGTCTCCTGGAAAAGATGCCCTGAATATTATTTTATGTTTTGTTTTTTTCGTTTATTTTTTATTGTGCATGAGAATGGTTTTTCGGGAATTGGCAAGATGCCTTTAGAGCTTGATGTCACAAAGACCAAGACGTTCGCCATTGGGTGTAAGCCAGTAGACCTCAGCGTTAAGCTTTACCTCAACGTTGCTGCCCACAGGGGTCGCATCGTAATTATGGGTGACAAGGAAGAATGCCAGATCATGAGAATTCATGCCCGGATCATCAAAGGAGATAATCAGATTCTTCAAGCCGGATATATTCTCACTCTCGCCAAGTGCCATCCCTGAATTCAAACAGACTGCTAATATGCAGACTGCTATGATTGCCTTTAACCATCTCATGGAAGACAACTGTGCACTTGCGGGGGTATATAGACGATTTAGGAAAGTATTCTGTTCGGAAATGTCCAAAGAAGTTCAAATCAGAACGGCTCTTTAGGACAATAGATGTTAACACGTGACCACCCAAACCACGCCCCAGAACCACTTTCTGTCATGATATTGATTTCTTCTATGACCGGGCCTCGCTCCTGTCTTCCCCTGTCCCGCTCGGCCAGCTCTCGGGGCCCAGGCCGCGTGCTTCTTCGCTGAGCAAGACGGCCCGGAAGATCCATATGGCTCTTTGGTCTTCTTGCTTCTGATTTATGTGAGCGCATTCCTTAAAAATCATGAGTATAATATAGTGATATGATGAATACGAAGAAAAATGGAAAAACTGGACCTAGCATGATAAAGCCGGCATCATTCTATTCCAATGAGAGTGAGAAAATAAAACTGAACTGGTTTTGCTATGAATTGTCAATTGGAATATATGATAATATGATAAAGGATATAGGATATCGATTAAAGAGGCACAAAATCAATGAAGAGGTCCTTGCGGAGTTTTTAATTTGTACATCGACGAAACCAGTGAGAGGATAATGTGCCTTTGTGAAGGGCTGATCGTTCTTTGCGCCTTAGTGGCCGTGCGTGAGATTCAACAGGGCCCGGTTTCACGCGAAGGCGCGAAGCCGCGAAGTCAAAACATTTTGGCTTATTTCGGCCTCGCTGTACTAGATGCTTCTTTGTTCTCTTTTCTTTTTCGGCGATCTACTGGCCGGACGCATCTGCTGCCCGACGAGCGGCTGGAGATAGTCGAAGAACGGCTTCATGGCAGAGAAGACCTCCAGCACATGCTCGGCGAAATCGGGCAAAAGCACCTGCTCGTCGCTGAGCTGATGCTGGACCAGGAACTGCTTGTAGCGCAGCAGCTCGATTTCGGGATGATCCGGGGCATATCCCCGCGGAGCTGTCTTGAGCTTTTCTCCGGAGATGCCGCCAAAGTATTTTTGGAAGGCCGGAGCCTCTATCACCTTTTTTATGGGGCCGGGATCGTCGGTGATGGCGGCGCGAATGGCCTGCAGGTCGGCGGGTGAGGGCATGTGCACCCCGCCTGCCAGAAATGAGCCGCCTGGCATGATATGAATGTAGTAGGGCAGGCGCAGAGAGTGCCTGCCGCCAGGAGCGAGCACGGCGGAGAAGTGGCTCTTGTAGGGGGGCTTGTTTTTGGCAAAGCGCATGTCATTGTGGATGCGAAAGATGGCGTCTTTAGCGGCCAGATCGCCCAGGGGCTCGATAGCATCGAAGCGGAAGATGAGGCCCTGGATGAAGTCCTCAAAGAGCAATTTGGCTCGATCGTATTCGGGGCGGTGGGCTTCAAACCATTCGTGGTTGTTGTTCTGGCGAAGTTCGTGAAGAAAAGCGAAGATCGGCTGGAACTGGATCATGGAATAGACTAGGTCGGCAAGCTTTAGATAATTTTCACTCTTTCCGTCAGATTGAGGTCGGTGTTGGAACGTTCTGGCCTTGCGAGGCGGAGCCGAAGATGTGATGCTTTGGATTAGGTTTCAACAAGCCCGGGATACTTTTCCACGAATTCGTCATGGGCCTTTTGCCTGTAGGAATTCATAGAATTGATCACCAAGACTAAAACGATAATTCAGTGAGAATGAGTACTATTGTGAAAGAAGAGCTCCCTTTTCCTTTTGCATTCTACTATTTCCGCTGGGCGTTGACGGTCTAATGCCTTAATTACTGCAGATGCAATTACAGTGTCTTCATTTTTAAATGCAAAACTTACTTGAGAAGCAAGTATGCGCACAAGCTTAGAAGTGTCATCTATAACATATTCGATACCATAAGGAGTAGGTCCTAATGTAAAGGCATTCCCATCATCACTACCAATGGGATATAGAGCTCTTGTAGGCTCTTCGCCACCATGAACCGCAAAGTTCCCTCGAATATGAAGTGGCTCCAAGAAGTGGAATGTAAATTTCCTAATGCCTGCAGATCCAAGTTCTACTTTATCATTCCCCTCGGCTACTCTCTTTTCATTTATTTTCTTCAAGGCTTCTTGTGCCCAACCATATTTTTTTTTAAATTCCGGGCCATATTTGCTGTTTTCACTTAGTTCTTCCACCTTCTTCTTGAAGTAAAGGTACTTATTCAAGCGCGAATTGTAGTAGCTCTCTTCTTCCGGATTCAAACCTGCTTTGGCTTTCTTAGTCTCTAGTGTCTTAAAAATTTTATCATAAAGCTTGAACCAAGCAACATATCCTGAAGCAAGCCATCGCTTTCCAATATCTTTGTCTATCTCTCTGCCAACGAAAACCATAAATCCGGCAATCACGACGAGTTCGGTTAATGTGCGCTGTCTTGCAATAGCCCCATCTGCATACCCTCCCCGGAGCAGCCAGCAGATCTCCGATGCTACGCATAGCCCATTAGAAGCAATGGCAAATACTGCAAAATTGGCTCTTTGATCAACTCTTAGAAGAGACCACCGTAGAAGGTCCACTTGGTATTCAAGCGTTTTTAGTGCTTGCTCCCATACGGCAAAGACATTGTCCTGTGCCTGCTGAATATTATTGTCTCCATCTCGAAGTAAAGATAGCATTCCAAACTCAGATAAGGTCTTCTCTCTTTCAAAATCCTTAGTGATCTTCGCTACAAGTTCTTTAAAACATGGTTCGTTATAATAACCTTTGACAGCTGCCATGAGTTCTTCGAAGCACTTATTGTTATAATATTTTTTTGATTCAAATACTTTTGCGATTTTAGCGATTCGTGGATCGGCTATCAAGTTTTCGACCATAATTCAAATATCTCCCTGCAGATTTCATAGTTTGACATATCATGTGTATAATTTGGGATCTATTCAACTGCAAGAACCGGCATATTCTCATCACAACTACTGCAGTTCCTAAAACGTGTGAGTTTCTTGAGTTTTGAAGAACTTTTTGCCACTCAGACAGTTTGTATAAGTGTAGGATTATCTGACTCTCGTTCCCTAATACTGATAGCCTTTAGGAAAATCTAAAAGTCAAACAGCGACTTCTGCCTTTTCCCTGCCCCCGGTTTTGCCTCTGCCTTCCCCTCGCCCTCTGCCTTCTTCGGCCTGCCCCTCTTGCGGGCCTCGGGCTTGGGGGCGGTCTCCTTTTGCCCTTCGGCAGCCGCCTCTGCTTCCTCCGTCTTTGGCCCGACCGCCTGAGCCGCAGGCTTCGTCCTGGACAGCTCAGTCTCCACGTCGCTGGCCGGCCTCTCGCTGGCTTGCAGGAGCTTGGTCAGGGGCCCGTCCGCCTGCGCCTGCGCAGCACGTGCCAGAGGCGCTCCCCCCAGCGGCTGCTGCGACGTGCCTGCAGTGTGCCAGGCCAGCTCGATCCCCTCCACCTCTTCAGCCATGCGGATCTTTATCGCCTCCTCGAAGATGCTCTGCACCTTCTTGGTGGTGGGAGCGCTGCCCATGAGAAGCGCAATCTCTTCCCCATCCAGCTCCAGCCCCGCAGCCAGGGTAGCGGCCCTCTTTTTGTCCGCTAATAAAAGCCCCACAAAGCCCATCAGCTCCGCCCGGGCAAAAGCGGCAGAGACATGGCAGTGGCGCCCAATCTTCTTGGCAGCCGAGTCCCGGACGGCGCGCGCCTTCCTGGTCTGGCCCATGCGCCGCCACCGGCTGGGCGGGCGGAAGGCCACATAGCCGTGCCGGCGCTCCGCTTTGGCGGCCTGCACCCCGCCTGTCATGAGAAAGCCGGCATAGCGCCACAGCCCGTA
>JAFGNK010000021.1 GCA_016927055.1 Methanotrichaceae archaeon
CCAAGGGGGACCGTATGATTTCCACTGGAACCATAGTCTCTCTGTCCATCAGCTTGCAGGCGACTGATTGCCAGCCTATGTGAACCGTTCTCCGCTAAGCGAAAATTTTTTGCAGATCTATGCCAACCAGTTTCTGCTAGGCGATTCTTGCTAGCAAATTAATGCTGATCAGCTTCAGCCTAGCGGTTTTCTACAGTTCACGCAAAGTTGAATCTTTGCAGGTGGAATCATGCTGATTGATCCTGACGAACACGATCTAGTTCTCTCTTTTAGGGGTTGACGGGAGATAAAGTATCCAAATTTTGGCCTGCCCAGCCAGAAAATCGCTATCATAGAACGAGGAAATTTCAGACATCCTCCGGAAATGCGTAAATTATCTCCCGTCAACGACTTAATCTATCTGGAATAAGCGACTTCAAATTTTATACGTGTTTGACAAGCATGCACAATTACAGGTTACGAAGTCTGCTGCCTCTGTTTAAAATCAACGTGGTGCAACTTTTTTATAGTAATTTATCGATGATTCAGCCTAAAATTTAACCTCTCTCGCGAAACTTGGGTATCATTTTTCCGTAACGACTTCAATCCAATTGAGACATCAAGTTAAGTTGCATATCTTTTTTGAAACAAAAAGAAAAAACCGTATTATACATAATGATGATGATAGAAAAGCTCACTTTCTCTACAGTAAAACTTATATACAAATAAATACAACCATACAACATGATATTTTTTATTTTATTATCAATCATCGAAAATCCTGTTTTTTTATTTGCCTTCCACTGGAAACCATGGGGTAGGGGTCAAAGGTTCCACTGGAAATAAAGGGGAGTTTACCATAACTCTTAATATCCCCCAATACCATGGAAAATTGTTCGAGGGGAATTATCTTGGTATCTATTTCTAAAGGGTTATTTGCCGATTTATTAGCACAGGGAGGCATATTTCAGTCTAGGGATGTCCTACGTCCTACTTATACACCAAGCGAGCTGCCTCATAGAGAGGAACAGATCAACGGCCTGGCATCAGTTTTAGTTCCTGCATTAAGAGGAGAAACCCCCTCCAATGTTCTCATCTATGGAAAAACCGGAACTGGCAAAACTGCAGTAGCCAAGTATGTGGGAAAAGAGCTGGAGGAAGCGAGTTTTGGAGATATGAAGTGTGCTGTGATCTACATCAATTGCGAGGTGGTAGACACTCAGTACAGAATTCTGGCTCATCTCGCGAGGCACTTTGACAAAGATATCCCTATGACTGGCTGGCCCACGGATCAGGTTTATGCAGAGTTTCGAAATGCTTTGGATGAAGAAAAAAAAGTTGTCGTGATAATGCTAGATGAAGTGGACAAGCTGGTAAAAAAGGGAGACGACGTTCTCTACAACCTCTCTCGCGTCAACTCTGACCTGCTTCGTTCCAAGGTCAGCATCATCGGCATATCCAATGACCTCAAATTCACAGAGTTCTTGGATCCAAGAGTAAAAAGCTCTCTTGGCGAGGATGAGATCATCTTCCCGCCGTACGATGCCGAACAGATCAGAGATATCCTGGAACAGAGAGCCAAGATGTCCTTCAATGCAGGCGTTCTTCAAGAGAGCGTCATACCTTTGTGCGCTGCTTTTGCAGCCCAAGAACATGGAGACGCTCGCAAAGCTCTGGATCTCTTGCGCATATCCGGAGAATTGGCCGAAAGAGCCCGGTCCGCTGTTGTAAGCGAGAATCATGTACGATCTGCTCGAGAAAAGATTGAGCAGGACAGAGTAGAAGAAGTTATCAAAACTCTGCCCACGCAATCTAAACTGGTGCTCTATAGCATTGTTCTATTAGAGGAACAGGGAACAAGAAATATCACCACTAGTGTCGTATATAACATGTACAAACAGCTCTGCCCTCTGGTTGAGACCGACTATTTAACCCATCGCAGGATAACAGATCTCATCGCAGAGCTGGATATGCTGGGTATTTTGCATACGATTGTGATCAGCAAAGGTCGATACGGTCGGACCAAAGAGATCACGCTCAGTGTTTACTCCGGTAAGCTCAAGGCTACGTTGCAGCAGGATTACCGGCTGAAGGTATTGGGAAGTGTCAGTGTGCCTCAGCAAGCTCGACTGGGGCTTGAATTTAAAACCTCATGCTTATAGAATCATAACAATATAAACTGCGTCAGACTCGTGTACTGTTTCGTGCAGCCGGTAAGAGTGCAATTGAACTGTTGCAGATCAGTCAGGATCAATTCGTGGTGGATAGATCGAGAAAGTGCTTACCATAGATAGATCCTGAATAGGAGAGCATAATTCTCTTCTGTTCTTTCTGGCTGGTTTGGCTAGCTGGACTTGACAGGTTAAGGAAGTTCTGCCTCCTCAAAGTCAAGAAAGGGATTCTTGAGATCTTTCATCATGCCAGTAATGCAAAAGATTATCGAGAGGTGGATATCGATGGATCGCGAGAGTAAGCAAAGAGAGAGGATTTTAATCCTGGGTGCTGCCGGGAGAGATTTTCACAATTTTAATGTCTTCTTCCGGGACAAGCCCCGGTATGAGGTCATAGGATTTACTGCCGCCCAGATTCCTGAGATTGCCTTCCGGCTTTATCCCACACAGCTTTCTGGCAGGCTCTATCCGGATGGCCTGTCCATCTGGCCGGAGGAAGATCTGGAAGAATTGATCAGAGATCACTGCATAGACAGCTGCATTTTGGCCTACAGCGATCTGAGCCACGAAAAGGTGATGGAGCTGGCTAGCCGCGTCCTGGCGGCTGGTGCAGACTTTGCTCTTCTGGGCGGACGGCACACCATGCTCCCGTCCGAAAAGCCGGTGATCGCCGTCTGCGCAGTGAGGACGGGCGCGGGAAAGAGCCAGGTTGTCAGATACATTGTAGATCAAATCGGGAAAGCAGGCCTAAAAGTGGTTGTGATCAGACACCCCATGCCCTATGGAGACCTATCGAAAGAAGCGGTGCAGAGATTCTCTTCCCTGCAGGATCTGGACCGGGCAGAGATTACCATTGAGGAAAGGGAAGAGTACGAGTCCCATGTCAAGAGAGGAACTGTGGTCTATGCCGGTGTGGATTATGAGACCATACTCAGGCAGGCGGAGAGAGAGGCTGACGTTATCGTCTGGGATGGGGGCAACAACGACACTCCCTTCTTTTCCCCCGATCTCTGGATTGTGGTGGCTGATGCTCTGCGTCCCGGGCATGAGATCCACTACCATCCGGGAGAGACGAACTTTAGAGCTGCAGATATCATTCTTATCAATAAGGCCAACTCGGCTCCTCAAGAGGCTGTGCAATCGATTGTAGCCAATGCCGCGCGGCTAAATGCAAAGGCAGCGGTAGTTGTGGCCGGCTCAGAGGTCAAGGCTGAGAATCCCGGGGCCATCAGATCCAGGAGGGTGCTGGTCATAGAGGACGGCCCGACTATCACCCACGGAGGAATGGCCTGGGGCGCGGGAATGGTGGCCGCGGAAAAATACGGTGCGTTAGAGGTCATTGACCCGAGGCCTTTTGCTGTCGGCTCTATAAAGGATGTGTTCTCCAGTTTCAAGCACATCGGCAAAGTTCTGCCGGCAATGGGTTACTATCCCCTCCAGGTGCGAGAGCTGGAAGAGACCATAAACAATGCCGATTGCGACTCTGTGGTCATCGGCACGCCGGTAGACCTGCGCCGGCTGATAAAAATCAATAAACCCACTACAGTGGTCTCTTATGAGCTGGTGGATATGGACCGGCCGCTCTTGCAGGATGAGATATCCCGGTTTATTTCCGGCCTGGCCGAAAACAAAGGTGCAGGCAAAGAGTTGAGCAAAGGCAAGGTCAAGGACAAGGGCAAGAGAAAGAGCAAGTTCAAGTTCGAGTCGAACCGGGAAGACATGCCGGAGGTGTGAGTTTTGTCTGGACCGACGGTTCTGGCTTTTGGCGGCAATGCCCTTCTGACCGATGCCAGCCGTCCGGCATTTCAGGATGAAGTGGCTCGGTCTTTTGCCCAGGCAGTGAGCTGGCTATTGCCTGTTAGGCAGGGAATGGTTCTGGTGCACGGCAACGGCCCCCAGGTGGGCATGATCCTGCTCAGAATTGAGGCCACGAAGCAGCGGTTGCCGCCCGAGAGCCTGGACGTGCTGGTGGCGGAGACGGAAGGAAGCATAGGCTATCTCCTTTGCCGGGCTTTGAGAAACAGAATTGTGGGACGGGAGATCGCAGCCGTTCTGACTCAGGTGGTTGTGGATGCCGGGGACCTTGGCTTTGCTCATCCTTCCAAGCCGGTGGGCCCTTTTTACTCTGCAGATGAAGCTGGAGAACTGAGAGAAAAGCAGGGATGGCGGATGGCAGAGGCTCCGGGAAGAGGCTGGCGCAGAGTGGTTGCCTCCCCCCGGCCTTTGGCCATAGTCGAGCTGCATACCATCGCTGATGCAGTAGGCCACGGGCATCTGGTGATAGCGGGAGGCGGGGGAGGCATACCTGTGGTGAGGACGGATGAGAATTTATTGCAGGGCGTGGAGGCAGTGATAGATAAGGATCTGACTGCAGCCCTGCTGGCCATTTTGCTTGACGCGGAAAGATTTGTGATCCTGACCGATGTCCCCCATGTTTCTACCGGCTTTGCCACTGCATCCGAGAGGCGTATTGCCAGGATGAATCTGGTAGAGGCATGGAGGCATCTGGCTGCAGGAGAGTTTGCGGCAGGGTCCATGGGGCCGAAGGTGGAGGCTGCAGCCTCCTATGCTGAGGAGACTGGTCGCCCGGCATTGATCACAAATGCAGAGAATTTGGAGGAGGCGTTCTGGGGCCGGGCCGGGACCTGGATTTGGCCGGAAACGATAATGAGGCGGTGAGATGAGGTAGTTCCTGAAGGAAAGGAATTTAGCTGAAGCTGGATTTAGCTGGACTAAAAACCCATAAAATTATAAAATATAGAAACATTTAGATACCTTGAGGTGGCTTTGGGCTTGAGGGAGGGAATGATCCTGAGGATATGCCTAATGCTAGCGGTAATTCTAACGGCATTGGCGAATGGGGCCGTTTCTGATGATGCCTTGCCCTTATCGGAATCCTTTCAGCTAAATGAGATATCTGCCCAGGAAGTTATTGCAAATGCAAATAATAGCCTTGTAGCCTATGATCGGGTTGTCATCACGGGAGATCTGTATTTATATAAAGATCAATCTAATCCCTTAAGGATAACAAATTCAGTATTCAGGGATAATGTAAGCTGCAAAGGGGTAACATTTTATGGAAATGTGGATTTCGAAAATACTACTTTCCAAAGGGATGTCATTTTTAATGGAACAAAGTTCATGGTTGAAGCGAATTTCAATGGGTCCCGTTTCTTGGGAGAAGCAAGCTTCAATATGTCCCGCTTTCAGGATGGTGTGACCTTCGATTTTGCCAATTTTAGTGGTCTAGCTGATTTTGCCAATGGTCGGTTTGATAAATTTACATCCTTTTATAATACTACATTTAGGGGAGATACTCAGTTTCCGTTCTCGGAATTTGATGGTGCTTTTGCCAATTTTGAATCTGCACAATTCTCTGGAGATGCAGATTTTGCTGGCTGTCAGTTCAATTGTTACAGTACCTTCGCCTATGCAAAGCTGCAAAAAAACGCCGACTTTCATGCGACGAAGTACACAAATGGCGGGGACTTTTACCATGCTCAGTTTCTTGGGAACGCTAATTTTGCTCGATCTCACTTTATTGAAGATTCCATCTTCTCCAAAATTCAGTTCAATGACACAGCTAACTTCCTGAATGCCAAGTTTGATGGGCCTGCATACTTTAATGACACCATATTTTGTAGAGATGCCAATTTTGATAACGCACAGCTCTTGGCTCCAACCGATATGTCTTATGCCATCTTTAAGAGTGATCTAAAAATGAATAGCACAAAGATTGCCAGGATGGTGTTTGAAGGATCAGCATTCCAGGAGAGCTCTCGTTTGTATCTGGCCAAGGCAGATATCAACCGTCTGATGGTGAGCTGGAGTCAAATCCAGGATATACTCAACTTTGATTCTTCTGCCTATCTCTCGTTGATCAAGAATTATAAGGATCTTGGTCAGAATAACGATGCCAATGACTGCTACTATGAGTATAGATACCTAAATCAAGCTAGTAAGCCAATCGGCTTCTCCAAGCTTCTGGATATGGTGGCATGGTTCTCCTGTGGTTATGGTGCGCGCCCTCACTATGCGCTTCTCTCTGGAATAGTAATAATACTTATCTTTTCCGTCATCTATTGGGCTGGGAGGGGCGTGCAAGGATTTCACGATATTCATGGTTTAGAGCTCTTCACAGCCTCTCTCTTCTATAGTGTAATCGCATTTACTGCCAATTCAAAAGGGCTTCCCTTGCGGGGTCGCTATAAATACCTGGGAATTGCGGAAGGCATTATAGGATGGCTGCTGATGGCCCTATTCCTGGTGACTCTAGGCAGGCTGATCATCGGATAGGTTCATGAAGACATGATAAAGCAAAAAAATAAATATGCAATTTATCGGAAATTTAAAAATATTCTTATATATCCATTTATCTTCGGGTCGGCTGGCGATTCTTTGTGTTTGCAAATGGATCCGAGTCGTTCTGGTCTAGAGATTCATTTTCAAGTGTCCCATTGATTAGAGTTGCATTATCAAGTGTTTCATTGCTGAGTGTCTCGTTACCAAGTGTCTCATTGGTCAGAGTTGCATTCTTGAGGGTTTCATTTATCGACGTGACGTTAATCGATTCATTTGCCGTTGCGTCTTCTGTTCCGAAGGCGAAGCCAAAGCATTGAGCTGCGAATACGAACAGAACCATTGATGCCATTGCTATGAAGCTCTTCATTTCTACACCCACTCTTTTTTGCCTCATGTCATACGGCTTAAAATTTAAATTTTATGTTTGCTTTGAACAGTATCTCATTCAGCGATACAAGCTAATGCAGCTCCTCAATAATGCGGCAAAAGATGTATATGTCTCTAGGGAAAACGGCTAAGCTGTTACTGATCCAACACGGCAGGGGAATAATGAGGCAGCAGTATCTTGTAGGGTTGATATTATTATCTTTGAATGCGACTATGTTTTGTGCAATGGGGGCTGTGGATAACAGTAGCATTTCTCCGGATGGACCGGGAATAAACGATAGCGGTTTTCGTCCAGATATCGATGGATTTGGCTTTCAAAACTATGGGGAGCATCCCGAGACCGTAGACCTGACCCCGGAGGAGATGCAGCGCATGTTCGGAGATCAAGTCTGTGCCAGCATGGTGGGCGGCAAGTGCATACTCACATATCCTGCTGAGCGCTGGATGAATCAGGCCATCTCTGCTATGAAATTTGGACACTGCGAGGGCATCGCGGTTTTATCTAGCCTTATGTATTACAACCAGACACATCCCAATCTTTTTGGAGGGAATAGCACTGTTGACCTCTCGCTGGAAAATGTCTTGCTGCAGCGAGAGGTAGGTTATTGGTGGATCACCCAGGTCACAAGTCCCGGCGGATCGAAGAAGGTGCTGGAATCCCCCCAGGCCGTGCTGGACACATTGGCTCAGGCGTTTTTTGAAGAGAAGGGCGCTAATGAGTGGTGGGTCATGGGCATCTATCTGCCCGATGGCAGCGGCGGCCACGCTATCACGCCTTTTGCTGTAGAGGATAGCGGAAACGGTACGGCTCGCATTCTGGTATATGATAATAATTGGCCCAGGGATAGCAGGTTCATCGAGGTGGATACGCTTTCCAATACCTGGCGCTACCAGTCATCGATCAACCCGGATGAGCCAGACAGCCTCTATTCCGGCAACGCAAGCACCAAGAATCTGGAGATTGTCTCTCTCTCCTCACGGCTGGGACAACAGCAGTGCGATTTTTGTGGAGCTGAAAGCGCTGCTACGGATGAAAATGCCGAAGTGAAAAATGGCAGCAAAGGCACGTTGCAGGGCGCAAAAAGCATCCAGATCTGGCAGAGCGGCAAGGCCCGCGCCCTGATTACTGACGAAAACGGCCAGAGAGTAGGCCTCCTGGAATCAGGCCGGTTTGTTAATGAAATTCCGGGCGCTGAGATTCGCAACCTTAAATTTGGGCCGGCTGGTATGGGCATAGCTCATCCTCCCGTAATTTTGCTTCCCCTGGCTCTGATAAACGACTCTCATCTGGCCATAAATATCAATAGCACCGCCAATGACAGCCAAAAGAATCAGGCAGATACGACTATCATTGCTCCCGGTTTTGCCCTGTCCGCTTCCGTTCCTGATTTGGGGCGTGGTCTGAATCAAAGCATGGATCTCTTCTCGGAGGGAGAAGCCTATAATGTCAGCATCAGCGCCAATCGCCAGTTGTCTCCTACCATCTCAATTGACACCAATTATCAGAGAATCACCCTTAGCGGCCTGAAGATCGATCCTTCCGGCAGGATCAATATCTCCATGGACCCGGCTTTCGGTGCCTTTAGCATGAGCACGCTTGGCAATCTCAAGCCAGGAACATTGCAGCTTCTCATGACCTCCCTGGACCCGGCGAGCGGTGCCTCATCAACGTTTAAGAGCCTCGATCTGATGCTCCGGCCAGATGATGCCGTTTCCATGGATCTTGCCGGTTCATTCAGCGAGGCGGGATCGCCCTCTCTTGCCGTCTCTCGCAAGAACGGTGGAAGGCAGGAGATGTCGCTGCAAACGGTTTCGAGGAATGTACCTGCGGATATTTCCATAGATCTGCCAAAGGATATGCCTAGGGTCGAAGATGCCAAAAATTTGACTCGCACCAAGCTTCCGGTATCAAGCCCGCTTTCCAGCGGCGACATGAGCGGCAGAGGAATGAGCATCCCCAGCTCCGCCAGCATGCCGGGAATGGGAACACCCACGTACCCATGATCTGACAAGTTGTTAATTTAAGAGCGTGGAGAAGGAAGGTAGAATCAACTGGCTAGCTTTATCGACAGATAAAATTGATCAAAATAATTTGCTTTATCGCAGGCATTGGGGCCTTGATAAGTTCTCCGACGAACGATGCTTCGTTAGCTGTAAATGTTACGCCAAGTACGGATTGGAATTTGATATGGGTTACGCTATTTTTTGGAGTATGTGCTCTTCTAGCTCCTCCCATTTCAAAATAGATAGAGCGCAATACGTACGCGCCAAAACTAGAATTTCATTTTAAAGCTTGATGCGCCGATCGGGAATCGAACCCGAGTTTAGGCGTTGGCAACGCCTAGTGATAACCGCTACACTATCGGCGCTATCGTGTCGCACGAAGCATCCCCTACAATCACCTTCTAGTCTAAAAACATTGCGGGCAAACAGACCTGCCTCGCGTCTTCCTCTAGGGCTACATACCCTTTATCTACCTTGAAGGGGAGCTTCTTTATGGTGATATTCGCTTGCATGATGTCGTCATAGTAGGAGCAGGTCCGGCGGGGCTGACCGCGGGCATATACTGCGCGAGAGGCGGAAAGAAGACGCTGGTCTTGGGCAATATCTACAGCTCGCAGCAGTCCATGGGCGGCCTCTATGAAAACTACCCCGGCTTTCCGGATGGCATTCAGGGCATTGAGCTTTCGGAGAGGATGCTGGCCCAGGCCCAGAAGTTCGGGGCGGAGAACCAGACGGAGCAGGTGGAGAAGATCGTCCCCCTGGGCGACTTCTTCCGTCTCAAGACGGAGAACTGGCAGTACGAGGCCAAAGCTGTCATCCTGGCCATGGGCGCCAGCCACCGCGCCATCGGTGTGCCTGGTGAGGAGGAGCTGACGGCACGGGGTGTGTCCTACTGTGTGCACTGCGACGGGGCTCTCTTCCGCAATAAGGCAGTGGCTGTGGTGGGCTTCGGCAACGGTGCTGCCCGGGCCATTCTCTATCTGGCCAACATCGCTGATAAGGTGCATCTGCTCTCTCCGCGCGAGAAGCTGGTGGCCGAGCCGGTTTACCTGGATCGCATCAAGAAGCTGTCCAACTACTCCGCTACCTTAGGAGCGGAGATCACGGAGATTCAGGGTGACCAATTCGTTTCCAGCGTGGAGTTCAAGGTAGGCAACACCCCCCGTTCTTTGAAGGCGGAGGGCGTTTTCGTGGAGATGGGCATGACGCCCAATACAAAGCTGGCAGTGGCCCTGGGCCTGGAGATGACGCCCGGCGGCTATGTGAAGGTCAACCGACTCAATCAGGAGACGAGCATGCCGGGAGTCTTTGCTGCCGGGGACCTGACAGGGGGAAGGCTGCAGGCGGCCACTGCCGTGGGCTCTGGCGCATCGGCGGGCATCAGTGCCCTGCAGTATCTGGGATAAGGCAATGGCAAAAGCAAGAGTGGAAAGAGAGTTGGATCTGAGAAAGCCTGTTACCGTCTGGCGTTCCCAGGACCTACTGGACGGTCGGCCGGCAGAGTCCCTGACCATGATCCTGCGTACAGTGGGCTGTCGCTGGAACCGTTGCACCATGTGCGGCTTTGCCGGCGAGGGAGCGCCCGCTGGAGCAGAGGATCTGATTGCCCAATTCGAAAACGCCCTGGAGAGATCCTCTCCGGAAGTCACCGTGGTCAAGATCTACACCAGCGGTAGCTTCCTGGATCCTGCTGAGATGCCGGTGTCGGCCCGAGATGAGATCTTGAAGCGGTTGGCTGCCCTGGGAATAAAGAAGCTGGTCATTGAGACCCGTCCCGAGTATGTGACGCCTGAGACGATCGAGATATGCCTCACCCATCTGCCTACCGAGTTTGCCATTGGTCTGGAGACCGCGAGCGACCTCATCCGGGAGAACGTCATCCGTAAAGGTTTCTTATTCCAGGACTTTGCTTCTGCCACCGAGGTCGTGCATAGGCAAGGGGGGCGGGTCAAGACCTATCTTCTGTTAAAGCCACCCTTGCTATCGGAGGGCCTGGCCATGAGAGACGCCATAGACTCAGCCCGAAGGGCGCGCGGATTTGCTGATGTTCTTTCTCTTAACCTCTGCAATGTGCAGCGTAATACTGTGGTGGAGCGCATGTGGAAGCGGGGCGAGTTTCGACCTCCCTGGCTCTGGTCGGCCCTGGAGGTGCTAAAAAGCGTGCCTGGCCCCATAGTCTGCGATCCCGTGGGAGCTGGAACCAGACGCGGCCCGCATAACTGCGGCCAGTGTGATGATGCTGTGGCCGAGGCCATCCGGACGCATGCTCTCTCACAGGATGTAGAGCCTTTTCATAGCCTGGACTGCGAGTGCAGGTCTACCTGGAGAGACTTGATAGAGCTGGAGGAGGATGCTTTTGGGGCAGCCTTCATCTGATGATCTGGATTTGAGTCTTATATTTATGGGGATACTTCGCGAACCACACTGCTGTTTATTGGCCGGTTACGGATTGTGGTATTTGAGCTGGAGATGTCGATTTTAGATGTTAGATCTGCATTTTTCCCGAGGCCATTCTATTTTTTAATCTATATCTGAGGTGTCTCTTAGATAATTAGAAATACAGACTGATCGTAATCATGAGACAAGGAGGACAAAGATGTTCGAAAAGGTCTTAGTTCCAACGGATTTTTCTAAGCATGCGCGCAAGGTCATTGAGTGCGTCGGTGAGATACCCGGAGTAAAGGATGTAGTTCTTCTAAGTGTGATATCAAGGAGTGCTATTACCAGAGTATGGGACCCTGTGGCTGAGCTCAAAGAGGTTGAGAAAAGCCTGATGGAGGTGAAGAAGGTCATAGCCGATCCCGCGATTAATGTTAAGGTTAGGGCGGTCTCTGTTTTGGAGGGAGAGGTTGCAGGCGCTATTCAAAAAGTCGCCGAAGAAGAGAATGTGTCTCTCGTGGCCATGGGCGCTCGCGGAAAGAGCAGGATACAGAGTGTCCTCCTGGGAAGTGTCTCCAGGAATGTTCTGCGCTTTGGTGATACACATCTTTTGGTCATGCGTTATAAAATGCTTGAAAGCGGAGATATGGAGATGCACTGCGCCAGGGTCTTTGCAAAAGTGCTCTTCCCAACGGACTTTTCCCAACCGGCTGAAGTGGCTCTGTCATTCCTCAAGAGCATTCAGGGTATTGGCGAACTGGTGCTGCTCAATGTAGTCTCAACTGGTGAGACCGATGATGAGATAGATGCCAATGTTGCAGAAGCAAAGAAGAAGATCGATGAGATCGTTCAGGAGCTTATCAAGAGCGGCATGAAGGTCACCCCAAAGGTCGTCGTCGGACATCCTGTGGAAGAGATCAGGTCGGTGGCGGAGGAGGAGAACGTATCTCTTATTGCCATGAGTTCTCAGGGCGCAGTAGCCATAAAGAAGGGCAGGATAGGGAGCACCGCCTACGACGTGGCCAACTCTGTGAACAAGCCCGTTTTAATCTTGAGAAGATCTAAGATAGCAATGTACTGAGTTTAATGGTTTTTTTTTTAAAATTTTTATACCAAATCTAAGCTAATTCTTTGATACGAACCCGCTACATCAATTTTTTTTTGCATTTCGATCAGGCGTGTTATTTTGCTACTTTTCAATTATTACTGGCTGAATTGCCAAATGTCTAAATTGCTATAATGGCTATTTTGACGTATTTTTGGCCAAAAACCATTTTTAGTGATTATTATTGGCATTAATGGAAATATTGGCTATATATGCCGATTTTGACTTAATCAGATTTGATTTAGAGCTTTTTACTTTATTTATCTAAAATAATCACTATTTGATCGAAATAAATCGAGATAAAATTGATTTAGTGGATTAATACTGCAGAATAGATCGAAATAAAAACCGTAAGCTCTTAATATTGGAAGCGCATCCGCATACCAAGCTTTATTCGCTATAGTTCTGGTTGTTCTGGTCGGGCCTTTTATGGTCAAGAAGATCGAACATAACCTGGAAGTATTTTTGTTTGTCATGGGTGTATTAGCTGTAACTATTGCTGGTTTTGAAAGCAAAATGGTTTTGGAGAGCATTGGTTATAGCGCCGAACAGATTGCCGAAGTCGGCTGGAATATGAAGCTGATCATGGAAGCTGTTATGGAGCCGGTTGTAAAAGGTATAGTTCCGGCAGTATTGCTTGCGGGTCTAGTCTTCCATTATGGTCGATCCTATGCGCAAAGTGCCATGGCCGCCATCCTGGAGAAAGTCTCTCTTAAGCTGATTATATTTTTGATAGTTGTCGTCCTCGGGCTTGCATCCAGCGTTATCACGGCAATTATTTCTGCCTTGTTGCTTGTTGAGCTGGTCAACTGCATGCCTATCGATCGCCAGACAAAGATCAATATCGTCATCATTGCCTGCTTCTCTATAGGCCTTGGTGCGGTGCTCACGCCTTTAGGTGAACCGCTTTCCACCATTGCTATCACCAAGCTGCAGGGTGTGCCTTACAATGCGGGCTTCTTCTTCCTCTTTAACAGGCTGGCAGTTTATATCATACCCGGCATCTTGGCAATGGGTCTTTTGAGCGTCTTTTTCACTGGCAAGAAGGGTGGCAAAGAGTGCCTTTCTGTGGCTGAAGATACTGAAACGATCCGAGATGTAGTGATCAGAGCGGTTAAGGTCTACGTTTTCGTGATGGCTCTGCTGCTCCTAGGCGGAGGGATGAAGATCGTCATAGACAAATTCCTGCTGACTGTTCCCTCAACAATCCTATTCTGGGTGAACATGATCTTTGCTATTTTGGACAATGCTACTCTCACGGCGGCAGAGCTCAGTCCATCCATGGAGATCACTCAGATCCAGGCAGTTCTAATGGGTTTGCTCATCTCCGGCGGTATGTTGATCCCTGGAAACATCCCCAACATTATCTCTGCCAACAAGCTGGCCATTGGCAGCAAGGAGTGGGCCAAACTGGGGGTGCCTCTTGGGCTTGTCCTGATGGGTCTGTATTTTGTGTGGATATTCTATATCCCATTCCATATCGGATTCCACCTCTAAAACGCTGCAGTGGCATATCAATTTTTTTTATTGCTATACGTCCGGATGATGATTTTCTTTTATTGATAAAATTTTTGGCTATTACGCTATTGCGGCTCTTTTTTTACAGATCGGATTCCTGGCGTTGTGATGTACCATCGCCCTTTCCTCCCTTTCAAGAACTGCAAGGCTTCATGATAGTCATCAAAGTGATAGGTTTCTTCGCTCTCCAAATTCATCACAGATATCTTCTCTTCTACTACCAGCCCCTTCTTTTCCAGAAGGGCTTCTATCTCTGCACGAAGCTTGCTCTTCTTTTTTTTGGGCATCTCTTCATTCATGGGCATTTCTTTTTGCAGGATCCTCATCTCCTCAAAGCTTGGCAGGCCTGGCCCGGCTTAGAGCCCACTTTATGTACTCGGCAGCAGGAAATTCGTGCACTGATGTGGCCACGATCAGCCCTTCTCCGAACTGAGCCCTGACCAGTATGGCCCTGTCTTTTTCATCCTTCAATACGGTCTCAAAGCTTTCGCCTGCAATAAGGTAGCCGTCACATTCCGGCGTGCTGGTGCAAAGCAAGCAGGAGCACTCATCTTTGGAGGGAGCAACGCTCTGGGTGCCAAGTTCGCAGACATAGCGAAGCGGCAAGGGCAGCCAGTCGTAGTTGTGTTCGGGCACCATCGGGCCAAAGACTGTCAGCACTCCGCCTCTCTTAACAAAGTCGGATATATTCGACTTCATCCTCTGCAGTGCCGGCAGAGCTTTGGAGTACTGGGGATTGGCAAAACCCGTGGGAATCATGACCGCCTTGAACTTGGGCAGAAATGGGCTGCCCAGGATAGCGGGGGAGAGAAACTGAAAGCTTATGCCCAAATCCCCGAAGAGCTTTTCAAAGAGAAAGTTTCTCTCGCTGATGATAGCGATATCTGACATATTATCATCATCTGGTGTCGGGCCAAGGGAAAACCTTTATGGTTCCTTGATTCTTCAACGGCCTGGCTTTTGACATTTTTCTCCATTAAGTTTATTACTAAATAACATCGGCATATTGACCGCGATTATATATGGAACAAGAATTAATGAGGATCGGCGTTTCGCTGCCGGAGAAGCTGCTCTCTCGGTTTGATGATATAATCTTGCGGCGCGGCTACTCCTCGCGCTCGGAGGGCATCAGGGATGCCATCAGAAACTACATCGTCCATTACGAGTGGATGAGCGATGTGCAGGGCGAGAGGGTGGGCGTCATCACCCTGGTGTACTCTCATGGCCAGCGCGGACTGGTGGATAATCTGACGGAGATTCAGCATGAAGCGGGACCCATCATCCAGTCCAGCCTGCATGTCCATTTGGACCACGAAAACTGCCTGGAGGTTATCGTCTTGCGGGGCGAGGGCCAGGAAGTGAGAAAGGCCGCTGAGAAGATGATGTCTCTTAAGGGCGTAAAACACGTTAAACTCACCACGACCTCCATGGGCAAAGAACTCTAAGAGGCCAAAGTTTCATGCCTCCTGAGGAGATTTCGCCCGGAGTCTATATTTTAGAGGTGGATGGGCAGAAGAGATTGACTACCAGATCAGATGACGTCGTGCCCGTTTATGGGGAACGCATCCTGGAAGGCCACCGGCTCTGGGACCCCTTCCGCTCCAAGCTCGCCGCCCTCCTGCTCAAGGCTCGTAGCACGCGGCCTGTACTGGCTCGTGATGCCAAAGTCCTCTACCTGGGGGCGGCCACGGGCACTACAGTCAGCCATGTCAGCGATATCGTTCGCGATGGAATGGTCTATGCCGTGGAGTTCTCCCCTCGCTCTATGCGCGATTTAGTCCGGCTCTGCGAGAGGCGCAAAAACATAGTGCCCATTCTTGCCGATGCAGCCCGGCCCGAGGATTATGCGTTTCTTGTCGAGCCGGTAGACCTGGTCTATCAGGACATAGCTCAGCGAAATCAGGCTGAGATCGCCTCCCAAAACTGCGAGCGCTACCTGTTGCCCGGCGGCGATCTCATCCTCATGCTCAAGACGCGCTCTGTAGATGTCACAGCTCGCCCTGAGGCTGTTCTTCAGTCAGAGACGGAAAATCTGCAAGGGCTGGATCTCTTGCAGGTCATGGATCTTCTACCCTTTCACCAGGATCACTGGGCGATGCAGGCTAAAAAGCCCAGGTAGCCTCTTCTAATAGCCGAATTTCTAATTGGCCCAGCCTATAAGCTTCTTAATCTCATCAAAGATTATGTTGGGCAGAAGCCTGACGTAACCTACCAGCGGGACCCTTGCTTTTGCCACTCCAATAACCCATTCCTCCTTTACTGGTGTCAGGAAGCTGATACCTTCGCCTACAAAGGTACCATTCATGGTCTTGTAAATGAGCAGGCCCGTCTTCTTGTCCAGATAAACATCACTGCCTACATCCATAATATCACCCCGGTGAGTCTGGACATAGGATGTATTGGCTGTACCGAAGATCTGCCCGGCCATTTGGTCGATCACCTCATTGTGGTCTCCTTTGGTGATATAGCCGGAGAAGGGTGCGGCGGGGCCGTCTTCCCACATGGGCTCTCCCTTTTTCACATATCGCAGGGCGCGATGAATGATGGGCGTGGCCTTCTCTTTGCCGGGGGCAAATCCCAGAAGCATTCTGAACTGGTCCAGCAGATTCATGCTCGCCTTGCCATAAGGCCTGTAGAGTATGACATCCCCCGGATTATTGAAGGCAGTATAGCCGGTTTTCTCTGCCTCGTCCCAGGGAATCACATTCGTGCGCGATGCTCCTTGAACTACTACTATGTCTCCTATATTGAGGTTCGGCACCATGCTTCCTGATTCAACGGCAACCATGGGCGTCCAGAGGCCCAGTATCAATTGAGATAGCAGGGATATGCCGCCCACTACCACAACCACGAAAATTATGTCCTTTACCAGGCCCGGAAGAGGCAAATTGTCAAACCACTCTGCGATCTTCATCAACCAGATTTATCAGTTGGTAGGCTCTTATACTCCTTTCGATGCAGCAGATATCCAGGAGGAGCATCCGACCCAAGCCGCCGGCTGGCCGAGGAGAGATCGTGCAGAGGTTTGCCGAGCTGGGCTATCAAGTGGAGCCACAGGCCCTAGAGATCATTTGCCGCTATCCCGGCAGCAAAGAGGAGCTGTTGCGGCGCATCGTCAGCAGCGCGGATAAGTCGGTGGCAGTAATTGGAACCTCAATGGTCTCATGTCATCTTGATTTTGCCTCTGAGAAGAGCGCTTCCCTTGAGAGAGCAGGCTTTGCTTCCCTGTCGCGCGGTCCAGCCACATCCCTTTCCTCTGTCAAGCATGTGCCGTCCTCGCATTCCTCTCCTTTCCCATCTCTGTCCTCGCTTTCGTCATCGCTATCATCGTCTTCCCTGCCATCGTCTTCCCTGTCCTCCTCATCTCTTCCCTGCTTGCAGGATTTGTCTGCCGAACTGGAATGCGACATAACTGGCCAGTCTACGTGTGTAGGCGATTACAACGATTTCGTGCAGTATTTTCGCGATAGATACTCAAAAATCAGGGAGATCCTCACCCGAAGGCTCAACTCTCGACCCATCGAGTCTCTGGGCAAGAGCACTACTGGCCGGGAGGTATCTGTTATCGGCATGGTCATGGATGTTAGAACCACAGCCAAAGGCAATCGCATAATAGAGCTGGAAGATCCTACCGGCATGATGATTGCAGTCATTCAGAAGGATGCGGAGGTCTACGAGCAGTCGCGCCAAATCATAACGGATGAGGTCATAGGCGTCACAGGCATCACTGACGGCAATGGGAGGCTTTTTGTCAAGTCTTTGCTCTGGCCGGATATGCCGAGCCATACAGCTTCTCTGGAGAAGGGAAGCGGGTGCGCTCTGCTCCTTTCTGATCTGCATGTGGGAAGCAAATATTTCATGGCCGATGCCTGGCAGAGATTTTTGCAGTGGCTGAGCGGCGAGGTGGACGATCCTTCCGGCCTTGCCTCTCAGGTGCAGTACATAGTGATTGCCGGAGATCTGGTGGATGGGGTTGGCATCTATCCCGGTCAACAAAATGATCTGGCTATCATGGACATATATGCCCAGTACGAAGCGGCGGCAGAGTGGCTTAACGGCATACGAAAGGGCATAAAAGTGATCATTGCGCCTGGCAATCACGATATTGTGCGCCAGGCAGAGCCTCAGCCTTCTCTTCCTGAGGATGTGCAGAGGTATTTCCGCAAAGACATGCTCTTTGTGGGCAATCCCGCCTGGGTGACTTTGAGCGGGGTATCAGTCCTGATCTACCATGGTCGAAGCATAGACGATCTGGTCTTGCGCCTGCCCGGCATCTCTTACGCCGCGCCGGAGAAAGCCATGATCGAGATGCTCAGAAGGCGGCACCTGTCTCCTATTTATGGCAGTCGCGTCTCCATAGCGCCCGAGCGTGAAGATCATTATGTAATCTCTCGGCCGCCGGCCATATTGCATTGCGGACACGTCCACACGGTGGGTATTGCCCGGTACAAGGGAGTGGCTGTGATCAATAGCGGCACCTGGCAGTCTCAGACTGATTTTCAGAAGAAGATGAATATTCAGCCCGTGGCGGGGGTGGTGCCTATAGTCGATCTGGCAACCATGAAGGTCCGCAAGCTGATCTTCTCCTAGTTGGCTATGCAATTAATGATTTATAATATGATGAATCTATCGTGTGTGTGTTATTTTTGTCTGAAATAGTTATACTGTATTAATATTAAAATCTCCGCTTATCATTTGCTCCTCAATTTTTCTTAGCAAACTGATCCATTTCCTGTTTTCATCTCAATATTTACTTAGTGCTTTAAACATACATTTCAAATATATAATTTATAGATAATGAGTTTGAATCTCTTTTGTTGGGGGGTTTTCATTGGTCATGAGATTTCGGTGATATTTGGTGACTTATGTCTCAAAGTTCATACCTCATCTTGTATGTCTTACCAAAAAATATAAATATTATCAATGCTAACATCCGTCTATATTAAAGGATGTATGGGGTGAAATTATCAGAAAAATAGGCTTTGTATTGGCATTGGCTATAGCCATGTTATCCATTTCTGCTATGGCGCAGAGTAATTATGGCTTGGCTGGAAGCGGCGGTGTGGATATCCTTGGAACTGGGATCTTTGAGACCCAGGGAGCTGCTATAAGGTTCCCGGAAGCTCAGGATACCAATATCGACACCCTGGATGTAGGCAATGATAAGGCACTGGCATTTGGGAATATTTGGCAGAGAACTCCCGTAGCCTCTGCTACCAACAACCTGGAGATTAAGAAGAATCAGGATTCCGGTGCCTGTACCCCCTGCCAGATATTTGATGAGGGTGAAGGAAAATTTGTTGATGGCTGTATGGACTCTTGCATCAAGGTCAATATAGATCAGATTAAGGTAGGCAATAGGGAGGCCATGGCTTTCGGATTCGCTTCTGCTACCAACAACGTTAAGATCGTAGCCAATCAGCAGTAATTGTAGTCTGCTGATCTGAGAGGACTGAAATGAAGATATCGACCAAGCCCACTAGCCTGGTGTTAGTGGGTATTCTTTTTATTTGCATCTTCTCGATTCCGGCACTAGCTGAGCAGCAGTTGAGTGGCCTGGAACAGCTCAATAAGTTCAAAGAGCATTCTTCTTTTTCCCGTCACTATGAAAAGAGTTCTGATTTAGGCATCCTTAAAGTAGGCGAGGATACCATCTATTTTCCCTGGTTTCGAAAAACCCCTCCCCTGCGCCCCACGTTTTCCGGTTCTATCTCAACCTCCTCCAAAAAAGAAGAGATCTTGATCAATAGCTCCAATCCAGTCGCGAAGTTAGGAGATTTATCGGCGGTAAATTCTTTAAAACAGAGAGATTTGCTTTATAGGGATTCCCAGAATGGGGACCCAAGCTATGGGGGGCTCGTTAACTCTCAGGAAATAAGTGTGGGTGGCAAAGGGAATAATGTGGCCAAGAGTCCTATCAAGAGCTTTGCAGATGGCTTTGAATCATTCTCTGATGATGCTGCCGGCCAGGGAAGACAGGAGGATGACTCTGGTGGCCCAGAATTTGACAGAAGCAATACGCATCATGCCGGAAATTATCTGAGCGTAGATGTTCATGACATAACTGTCAGCGCCATAAATACTATGGAAGGAGGAAGTGCAGTGGCTACCTCCAATATCATCATAGAGCCGGTGCAGATGATCGTTTGCCCCTCCGAGGTTGAAACTAAGCTGATATAATGATGCAGGATTGCATCTTCTTTAGCTTTTTCTAGCCGATTTTTTGTGAGCGTATGTGCTCACTTCTCTTCTTCTATTTTCTCAAATTCTGCATCTAGTTGGCTTGATATTGACATTGTTATTGTTTTCACAGTCTTTTAAATTATATATATTTTTTAATGTGTCCCTGGTTGATCTACCCTTATCTAGGTATATTTCGGTATCTGCAATTGCCTATCTTATTATGGACAACGCATATTGTGTGTAAAATCTTTCTCAAAAAATATTTCAATAAATCTATTATTTTCAAACAAAAAAACACCAAAACATATATATATAATTGAAACTTAGTTAAGGTCAACCTAAAAGAATTAATGGGGTGAGATTATTAGAAGAGTAGCAACATTCTTTGTGCTGGCTATGGCATTGGCTGCGTTTGCGGCTCCTGCCTTGGCGCAGACAGCAATGATCGGTAGTGGCGGTGTGGATATCCTCGGAGAGGGCATATTTGAGACTGGAGCGGGTGCTTTCAGATTCCCTGCCGCGGTCAATGCGAACTATGACTCGATTGATGTTGGAAATGACAGGGCCAGGGCAATTGGCGTTGGAGGTGCACAAGTGGGCTTCTTTAATGACAATTTAAGACAGGTCACCGCACAGAACAATTTGAAGATTAAGAAGAATCAGGATACTGGCGACGCTCAGACATGCTCTGCCTGCAGTCCCAAATATAATATCGAGCAGGTTAAGGTTGGCAACAGGGATGCTCTGGCCATTGGAGTTGGTGGCTTCGAGGGTGGATTTTTCAATCACAATGGCGCCTCTGTACTGGCCCAGAACAACGTAGAAATTGTGACCAACCAGCAGTAACTTTCGGGACTACGGGCCCGAGGGATGAAATATGGAAAAAGTGCTAGGACCCACTGGCCGTATGCTGGTGGGGTCCATTTTTATTTGTCTTCTCATTTTGCTGAGCGTGGCAGCCGCTGAGCATCCGGCTGATCTGCCTGATCTGCAAAAAAAACTCAAGGAAGCAAAATCAGGCCCTTTCGACCATAATGATCGCGAATGGGGATCAAGGCAGCTTCATCCTTCAGGCCTCCCATTTGATCTCATGCCCTCTAAAGAAAAGATTGCTATGAATGGATCCGATTCAATTGAGCAGGTATCGGATCTGACAGCTATGAATGAGGTTAAAGAGAGGGAGATCATTTGCGATGGCGAGCAATATGGGGACCCAGAAGCGCAGGGGCTTGTTAATTTCATGGAAATAGGTGTCACCGGCCAAGGTGAGGCGAAGAAGGTTTGGCCTGGCGAAAGCTGGGATGATAATTATATTGATAAAATTGTTGATAACGCTTTTAACACCAGCCGGAAAGATGAAGCGAAAAATGGTCAAGTAGCAAGAAGAAGTACACAGTTGCAGTCGCTGGGCAACAATCTGGACATCGACGTAAGCGGCATCTCCGTCAGTGCCATTAATACTGTGCAAGGGGGCAGTGCTGTGGCCACTTCCAATATAATTATAAAACCGGTGCAAATCATCATCAGTCCATCTGATGTCGAAGAGAAGCTCAAATGAGCTTTCTTAGATTCTTTTCAAGTCTAGTAACGGCTCTTTCGTTCTGCAAACGAATATTTTTTTAATAATTCTACACTTTGCAAAGGAGTTTTTGGTTTTTATTGATCGTATATTTAATTTATTTTATCGTTAAGTGGCTTAGCGGTGACTAATATATGGGTTGATAATATATCTGACCGAAAATTATAACTATTTCTAATGGCTAACTTGTTCAGTCAAAAAAATGTGGGGTGAGACTATTAAAAATATAGTGGCGTTATTGGCATTGTTTGCGGCATTGCTATCCGTTATTTCTACCGCATACGGCGTAAACATATTCGATGATGGAATATTTGAAACTGAAGACTCTGCCATGAACTTCTTCCAGGGGCAGGACACTAACTTCGACAGCTTAGTAGTAGGAGATGATAGGGCTCTGGCCTTTGGGCAAATAGATCCTATTGCATTTGCCACCAACAACCTGGAAATCAAGAAGAACCAGGATTCAGGAGGATGTGATTGTTGTCCGGTAACCGAGGAGAATTCCGAATCCTGCCATGACTGCTGCATAAAGGTCAACTATGAGCAGATCAGGATAGGCGATAGGACAGCAACTGCCTTCGGCTTTGCTTCTGCAACCAACAATGTCAAGATCGTAACAAACCAGCAGTAAATTCGATTTTCTCGATTGCTCGAGAATACTTGCATGAAAAAATTGCCTAGGCCCACCGGCGCAATGCTGGTGGGGCCAATTTTCGTATGCTTCTTTCTGATGCTGAGTTTAGTGGTAGCTGAGCCGCAATCAAATGCAGAGGAAAGGTTCAATAAGATTAAAGATTTTCATTCTAATTTCATTCACTTTCAACAAAAATCTGCTCTTGGTCAACTCCAAATTGGCAACGAAACGATCTCATTTCCTTGGGCTTCGCGAAAGATGTCGATTTTTGCGCCCAATCGAGCTAGATTTATTATGCCACAATCCGCTCCTCTAAAGGAAAAGATCCTCATGAACCAATCCCACTCAGAGGTGCGATTGAAGGATCTTTCCGCGCTAAATGCAATTAGACAAAGGGATCTGATCTATGAGGATTCTCAGAATGGTGATCCTGAAAATTCGGGATTGACTAATACACTGCAGATAGGGGTTATTGGCATCGAAAACGATTCACGAAATGAATGGTCTGAGGAAATATTTAATGATAATGGCATTGAGCAATTAGTTGATAATGCCATGGATCGGGCCCTGGAAGATGATGGTGTCAATGGCAAAAAATATGACGACCTTGGGAGGGAGTCGGCCAATAACTACCTGGACATAGAAGTCAGTGGCATATCCACCAAGGCCATAAACACTGTGAAGGGTGGAAGTGCTATAGCAACCTCTAATATAATTATAAAACCAGTTCAGATCATCGTTTGTTCCCCTGAAGTCGAAGAACTGCTTAAATGAGATTTCGGATTTGACGCAGGGGCCATCACAAACTATAAGGGCATTTTGTTTCATTCCCTCTGCTGATATGACCATCCAGAGACCTAGAGGCACCAGGGATTTTCTCCCCGAGGATACAGAGAAAAGGGGCCGGGCCAAGAAGGCCATGCAGGATGTCTTGGAGCGCTGGGGGTACCGGGAGGTAGCCACCCCTACCTTTGAGCATCTTGAGCTTTTTACCATAAAATCGGGCGCATCCGTGATAGAGGAGATCTACAGCTTCAAGGATAAGGGGGGACGCGATCTCGCCCTGCGTCCGGAGCTGACGGCTCCCGTGATGCGCATGTATGTTTCCGAGTTGCAAAATTCGCCAAGGCCGCAGAGGCTCTGGTATTTTGGCAATTGTTTTCGCTATGAGCGGCCTCAGAAGGGGCGCTTTAGAGAATTCTGGCAGATGGGCTGCGAGCTTATCGGCGGCTCCAAGCCTGATTCAGAGGCGGAGGCCATAGCTCTGGCGGACGGGATGCTGAAAAGCGTGGGCGTGGTAGGGGATATTCACGTCGGGTACCTGGGATTGATACGGTCCATTCTGAGCAAGATAGAGGTGCAGCACCGGTCTTCGGTTATGAGGATGATTGACAAGAAGGAGCGCTCAGCTCTTGCGACCCTTCTGGAGGATATTGGCTGCAGCCATCTCGGTCTATTGGAGCTGATCGATTTGAAGGGCCAGCCTGCTCTGGATAAAGCCGCCGAGATCGTCAGGGATATGGGGGCGGGGCCGGAGCTGGATGTCCCGGCAGATGCCCCCGTTGCGAGTGCGCCTGCGGGAACGGCCCCGTCGCCAGCCGGTCGCGGCTCGGCGCGCCAGGGCAGAGCGGTGGGGGCAGAGCTGCGGCTGGAGGAATTCCAGGAGACGGTGGATCTTCTCAGGGCCTATGGAGTCAACTTCACCATCGACTTTGAGATTGTGAGGGGCCTCGAGTACTACTCCGGCACGGTATTTGAGATCTATGCCGAGGGCCTTGGCGCGCAGCGGCAGATCTGCGGCGGAGGAACTTATGAGCTGGCCAGTCTCTTTGGGGGCAAGGAGACCTCTTCCACGGGCTTTGGGCTGGGCTTCGATCGCATCATGGAGATCGTGCCGATGGAAAGGTCGCGCAGATCTCCTGTATTTCTGGCCTTTACGCCTGATGTCAAGATACAGGCCGCGAAAATTGCCAAAGAGCTGCGCAAAAGCGTGCCAGTGGTCTTTGATGTCATGGGCCGGGGCCTGGGCGCTCAGCTCAAGGCGGCGGCCGGAGCAGGCGCAGAGTTTGTGGTAATTGTGGGCAAGGACGAACTGGATGCCGGCAAGTTCACCTTGCGCGACATGTCTGGAGGAGGGCAGGAGAGCCTGGCCTTGCCGGAGATTGAGGAAAGGCTAAAAGAGCATTATCAGGGATTCTGATCGGGCAGGGAAAGGGCCTTCTTTTCTTGCAGAAGGCCGCTTTTTTGCTATTTTTCTGCTATTTCTTTCCGGCTATTTTTCCAACTATATATTTTTCAGATTATTATTCATATTCAGTTTATGCAGTTGATATTATAATCAACATTAAGAATGTCATGGTGACCACCAGGAGAATGATCAGGTCGGAATATTTGCTTTTCAACAGTCTCTCCAAAAGTGTAATTGTATCTTTCCGGTCGTTAAAGTCAGACAAAGCCCCCACCTTCATTATCTTTCGTGAAGCTTAATATGCGTTCTGACTTTAAATATTTATTTGATAGCTATTATTATATTTGATTCAGAATAAAGTCGTTTGGACATTTCATCTCATCGAATCCTTTGAATTCTCTGAGGCTCTCAGCTCCTGGACGATCCAATTGAGCGCTTCTGTGAATTGTCTAAGTTTATTTTAAACGTAAAATAGCTACATGGAGATGTGTGGCTCAGCATAAATTTTATTCAATGGTGTATATATCCATTGAATCTTGTTTAAGCGGTCTTTCAGTTCGTGGCGTTTTTCTTTCGTACCAAAAGGTGGTTCCATGTATATGAATTCGATGGCCATGATTCATGCCTCGCAAGAATGCTAAAAATTATAAAATAGAATTAAAGAAGCCCCATGTTCTCTAGCTGCATCCGGACGATGTGCACCCCTTCCTCGCACTCCGCCGGGCTCTTGCCGCCCGTTACCACCAGTTTGCCGGAGCTGAATATGAGGACTACCACTTTGGGCACCTTGATTCTGTAGACCAGCCCGGGAAACTGCTCAGGCTCGTACTCGATGTTCTCCAGGCCCAGGCCGAGGGCAATGGCGTTTAAGTTCAAGTCCGTCTTCAGATCTGCAGAGGCCACAATGTTCTGAACGTGGATCTCAGGTTCCAGATCGATTTTCTCGAAGCCTATGGACTTGAGTGTCTTGGCCATATTGGTTATGACCGTGCGAACGTCCTCGACGTTCTTGGCTCCCGTGCATACTACCTTGCCGGAAGTGAATATTAGAAAAGCAGCTCTGGGAGCTTTGACCCGGTAGACGAGGCCGGGAAACTTCTCTTTGTTATATTCAGCGCCCTCCAGTTCGGCCTCGATCTTGTGCAGGTCGAACTCTTCTGCCAGCTTGGTAGATGCCACCACGTTCTCAATATTAATTGTGGACTCCATACTCAAGTATCTCCAGATTATCCCTTATAAACTGGGGGTATATATACATGAGTATTTAAGATTTATAAATGGCTTATAAACTGGTTATAAACTGGTTATATGTGGCTCATAAACAGCATGAGGATCAATGATAAATTCTCCTCCCAAAAAAAAGATGAAAATGGGCCGATAGGGCAAATGAAAGGCAGGCCCAATCAATCCTTGTTCCGCCACTTGACCTTCTCTCCTTTCCTCTTCAATACACCGCTCTTCTCCAGCACCCTGGCCAGCTCCTCGGCTGCATCATCTCCATAAACGTTCAGGGATCTCTCTTCATCCTCTAAATGTATGTTGCATTCTTCGGCAAACTGCGCAAAATCCATCTTGCGGGAAGAGGGTGATGTGGCCAGCTTTTCTATCAGCAATCCCAGGGCCTTGAGGCGCTGGGCTTCCGAAGGGTAGGCGTCCCAGAATTCGTCATCTACCTCGCTGGCAAGGGGGGTGGTGAACTCATCGACGAAGATGGTTATTGCCTTTTCCAGATAAAAATCAATATCGCATTTTAACTGCTTCGGCCTGGGATCGTAGTCTTCCGGTTCGACCATTATCTCAAGAACCGGATCGTCCAGCTTATTTTCGAATGGCTCGCCGATTTTTATATCGTTTGCGAATAAGACCATGTTAGCAAAGAAGCGGGCTCTGGAAGTGCTCAGGGCGCTATCCGTCCACTCTTCGGAACTGAATTTCAGAGACTCCATCTCTTTTAGGAAAAGGTCCTCGAAATTCTCGGGCGTGGCCTGGGGCAAAACGCTCCTTAGAGCCGACAAATAGCGTTCGATCTGGCTGGTGTCTTCTATAAGCTCTTTGATGCCGCTCAGCCTGTCCTTGATGGTATAAGTTGCATCCTCCTCCATCACCAGGCAGGGCTTTGACTCTACCTTAAGACCGGCTTTATCCAGATAGCTCTTGATCTCTTTGGCCGTCTCTTCCTCGTACTCTCCCAAATACAACATGGACTAGGTAAATGCTGAGATGGGCTTAAAAAGGTTTAGCTACTCGATGTCACTTTGATGTCGTTTGCTCAGGTGTCGTTTTCTCGTGTCAGACTACTACTGCCTTGCTTTGCATTTCCAATGGGTGCATGCCCAGGAATTCTATCCTCTCTTCCACTCTGCCGTCCAGGCGTCCCAGGTCCACGATCATTATGCGGTCCTCGTCGTGCTTGATGATATCTGTAAGTGCCGCGACAAGCTCAATTTTTCCTTTGTCGCTGAGATAGCACCGAAAGACGGAGTAATGTATGGGATCTCCGAAACCTTTCATGGTTTTGTGCACACGATGCAGGCGCTTTGGATTCATTATGTCGTAGCTGACTACATAGCATTTCAGTTCGCCCATGCCGTTACCTCATTAACTCATTGCCTCGCTACCTCATTGCCTCGCTACTTCATTGCCTCATACCTCGTTATCGGGTGCAGAAGGGTGAATACTCCTTGATCTCGCCGGAGATCGTTCGTGCCAGGAGTCGGGCCTGCACTTCCAGCACTCTTCGGTAGCTGACTTTGTAGCCGAAGAGGGGATGGACGATCTCCGTCTCCATGCGGCGTTCATAGCCTGATATCAGGGCTTTTTTTCCGTTGGAGGTTAAGGTAACTTCCGCACAAGTTTTGATGAAGTCTTTCCTGGAAAGCTCCTCGTTGTTAAACAGGTTTATGGCAACGGAATCGGCAATGATGGGGCGGAACTCTTCCATCATGTCCAGGGCCAGAGCGGGCCTGCCGTATCTGGGCCGGTGATAAAATCCAAGATAGGGATCAAAGCCCACGGCGAGGAGAGTGACAAACAGGTCTTTGACCAGGATGCCGTAGAGGTAAGAAAGCACGGCGTTCACGGGATCTTTTGGTGGTCTGCGGTTCCTATTCTCAAAAGAGAAGTCCTTGTCGCCTTCTTTTCTCCCTTTTAGCAGGTTGGCAAACCGGGAAAAATAGCATTCGGCAGCCGCGCCTTCAATCCCCAGGAGGCTCTCGCTGCTGGGTGCCTCTTCCGCTTCAGCGACCAGTTTTGCCAGTAGGCTCAGGGAGCTTGTGGAGCGCATCGAATCGTTCCGGCGCACGAGCGTCCTGCAGTTTTTGATCTTGCCGGCCACAGCCTTTTGAGCCAGGAGTATCGATCTTTTCGGATCCAGGGCGCAATGGAACTGGTGCATCCTCAGCTCAACATTTTTATGAGTCGTTCCCAGGCAGATTCCCAGAAACCAGCCACCATGTGTGTAGTGGATGACGGGCACTCCTCTTTGCATCAGCTCGACCATAGCCGGGGTGGTTATCTCCACTCCTCCGTAGAGTGAGAGCTGAGAGATCTCTCTTAGCTTGGCCTCGCCGACCTTGCCTTCCCGCGACCATATCTCCAGGCGTTCTCCTTTCTTCCTCACGGTATTGCCCTGGCCGACTACGTAGACGGGTATGGCATCGTCCCGAGAGGGAAGCAGCCTCCTGATTTGGCCTGATGCAGTCTCTTTCTCTTCCGCTTCCTCGTTTGTTTCTGCATCAGCAGCTTCCATCTCTTTGAGGAGAGTGATCTCGTCGGGCAGGCAGATGCCGGCCAAAGAGCAGTGGTTGCACTTCGGGCTGTGCGGCAGGGGTGGTGGCATTTCCCCTTGCTCTGCCGCTGTTCTGAGCGGGGCGAAACTGATCCTCAAATTGTTCCGGATTCAGCTTAAAACTGATGAGAATTTGAAACTCAGCCATCTCTGCAAATGCCGTCAAAGGGGGGTGGAGATGACTCGTTCAACAATGTTCAGGTAGCTTTTGAAGCGTTTCTAATCATTCTAGTTTTAGTAAAAACAAATTTACTTGTATGAAACCAAGCATTTAAGTGATATAACTTTTAACTTGCTAAATATGCCTGAACTAGGAAAAGGCTGGATGGATAGACATATGGGCATTAATAGATCAAAAATGGCAAAGTTAGCCAGGGTTATGCTCATTTTTACAGAATTATTGGAGCATAAGACACTGCCTCAGGAGAATACAATACGTGGAAC
>JAFGNK010000179.1 GCA_016927055.1 Methanotrichaceae archaeon
ATGAAGTGGTTAGTTATAATATTCGGCATTATGATCACTGCCTTTCTCCCTGCAATGGCCGTGGGCATGAATCCCACTCTGACCAGTTGGGGTGAGGGAACTGTGACCGTTCCTGCGGATACTGCGACCATCTCCGTCTCGGTGGAGAGCGGCATTGAAAATATGACGGCCGCCCAGGTGGATGTCCAGGCGAAGATGGGCCGGGTAATTGATGCCCTGAAGGCAGCAGGCGTCAAAGATGAGGAGATTTTGCCGGGCCAGTCCAGCGGAGTCTCCAGCTTTCAGTACTCCGGCAGCGTCTGCAAGAGAGTGAACAATAGCACTGTATGCGAGAACAACACTCAGCAAGCCTCTTCCTTAAAGCGATCGGCAGTTGTCCGGCTCAAGAGCACGGATGAGTCCAGGATAAACAGAGTGCTGGATACGGCCAAGTCCGCCGGGGCCTACGCTTATGTAGTGGGATACGGTCTGAGTGATGCCAGTAAGGCTAAATCTGAAGCTCGCCAAAAAGCGGTGGCCAATGCCAAAGAAAATGCTGCAGAAATGGCCGCCGCGGAGGGGTTGCGCCTGGGGAAGTTGCTGGATATTTCCGATTATGGCTTTCCGTTTGCGGGTCTTTCTGACAACTACGGCAGCCTGGAACAGCCCGGCATGGTAGATGTCACTTCCACCGTAATAGTAACCTATGAGTTCGAAATATAAGCTGAAGAAATCATATCATATTTTTGCAGCCTTCATTTCTGATGTACTGGCCATGGGATGCCTTGCCGGCATAATCTATAAAGCTTTTCAGATCGATTAATTATTATGAAAAATTCGTGCATAGTGTTTCTGGGAATAATTCTCCTGTTTCTGGCAGTCTCTTTTGCTGCTGCCGAGGAGAATAATATGTCCAAGCTCGTCGTGCAGGGTGAGGGCAAAGCGAGCGCTGCTCCTGACAAGGCGACTATTGCGTTAGGTGTGCAGACAAGGGATACCAGTGCGACCATTGCTGCGGCGGAAAACGCCCGGCTGATGAATGAAACCATAACAGCATTGCTTGCAGCGGGAATTTCCGAAAATGAAATTCAGACTAGCAGTTACAGCCTGGGTACAGTGCCTGAAGATGGGCCTGTCACGGCAGAAGAGAGGCAAAAAGCCCCCATGTTCCTGGCTTCAAACATAGTGACCGTGAATCTGAACAATACGGAAGATGTGGGAAGGGTACTGGATGCCGCTGTATCGGCAGGCTCGAACAGCATCCAGGAAATTGCCTTCGACCTGTCAGATTCCCAGTCGCAAAAAGACCTGGCCCTGACTTTGGCCATTGAGGACGCTCGGAGGAAAGCGGAGATTGCCGCCGAGGCGGCGGAAGTGAAGCTGGGGCGCGTGCTGGAGATCTCCGAGGGCTACGGATATGTTGGGGCAGCTTCCAGGAGCGTCGCGTTTGACGTTGGCACGCCCATTGCACCTGGGAAGATGGAGATCACGGCCAGTGTGACCATGACTTATGAGATCTCCTGAAGCTTGACTGGCCAAGCTAATTTTTTTTCCAGGCGTTTTTTAACTGTTCACTTCCTGTTGCAGGCAGCTCTCGAATCTCGCTTTAGCTGTACATTGGCTCAGGCGGGCCTGAGACTATGTTTGTCTGCTCCTCTCCAAATATCTCCTGGAACTTCCAGACCACATAAAGCTCGCATTTGAAGTTCTCCCGGATGGCTTCCATCAGCTTGTTCTTGGTCAGGCCGTCATAATAGATCTCTCGCATAAAACGAATGCTCTGTAGATCGCTCCCGCCCGGCTCGATCTCAAAGCTGGAATCCTGGAAGAGCAGATCATAGCGCATCTGCCAGAGAAATCGCTCCCTACTCTTGGGAGGCATAGCAGCCAGCGCCTTCTGGTGTGCGTCGGCCAGCCTGATCCGGCTGAACACTACTATCATGTCCTCGTGGTTTTTGGGCTGAATAATGGATAAATGCCGGCTGGACTTTATGGGAAACTCTGCTGCCAGCTGAAAGTAGAGATTCTCAGTCTCAAGCTCTTCCTTGAAGAGCCCTTCCTGGACCAGCCATGTCTTTATCTTTTCCTGGGTATCAACGACCTCTTGGGATGTCATCGCCTAAATCTCATCTCCAGAAGATTGCTTGCCCATTGCTTAATAAAACCTATCAAAGCGGTCTCAATTTCAACAAGACATGTGTTCCTGGAAATACTAAAAAATATAATAAAGTCAACTATAAATGTTGCAAAAAAAATAAAACTGCGGCCCTATTCCAATACCACATGCAGAGGGAACTGGTGAGAGCCGAGCTTTCCTTCGTAGTTGGCGGCGGTGATCTTCAAGACACCGGGCACATGGCAGGCGGCATTGATGCCCGCTTTCATGGCTGCGGAAATGGCCTCTTTGCTTACGCCGTTGATGACTATCTCAAAGACGGACGAGACATCCTCGGCTAAGGTGCAGACTCCGTCCTCGCGCAGAGAGGTGCAGAAGGCTGTGTTGGTGGAGGCTTTCAGGAACTTGTACCTGGAGCCCACCTTGGAGCCGCTGGCCACAACGCCTCCTGGGAAGGGAGTAATGGTGCCCTTGATTTTGCCGATGGCATTTACAGCTGCCTCGGCCGCCATCAGGCCTGCTGCCTGGTTTTGGGCAAGGATGAGGAAATTGCCGCCTGCAATTCCGTCTACGGCACCAAAATTCTGCTCGATTATGAAATCTCCGGACATAAGCGGAATCTTCCAGACATCCCTGCCATACATTTCTGCCTGTTTTTGGTAGCCGTCGCCAAAGAAGCTGAGCTTTTTGCCGGTATCAAATTGCTTCTCCGCATCCGTCATGCCGGAAAAAGCTGCCGTAGTAGGGGCAGTCAGCACGCATTGGCCCAGGCGGAAGAGAAGTGAGTTCTCCAGGTTCTTGTAGCCCATGTTGCAGATCAGGATACTGATCCCCGGCCTGCCGTCAGGCGTCTCTTCTCCCCCTAAAATGCATTCGATGCCTGCCTCTGCCGAGCATCCTATCACAGACGTGCCAAATCCGGTGGCTTCCCGCGCCGCCTCTAGAGCCCAGCGCTCTGTTACAGCTGTGATTTGCACCCTTGCCATCTTTATGGGAAAGCCTTCGGCAAAGGTATCGTCTATTTGAACACCATTGATCTCCATTAACATCCCTCTACTACATCCTTCTACAACGGATTGTAAACCGCCAGATCATATTCGCTGCCCTGACCCTCCGACGGGGCCAGGGCCGCTGCCGCGCAGACCGGTCTCTCTAAGGGCAGATCAAACGCCAGTCGGGCAATTTCGCCGGCACTGCTGCCGCCTAGTGTTGTGCCCTCAAAGTCGGTCTTCTCATAAGTCGCGACCAAAAAGCCCTGCCCGTCCTCTAGCTGTAGCTCCTTAGCTCGATACTCATCTCTTTTGGCTATGCCCAGCCAGGCCCGATCTCCTCGCACCGCGCCCGCAATGCGTGGGGTGTCAAGCTCGTCCCTCTCATAGCCATAAGCCAACAGGCTGGTGGCCAGTGCTTCGAGGGGCTTTTGCCCGTCCTCGATTCTCTCCAGGATCATGTCGGTATGAGTGCCATTGGTTACAACGGCGATATCGCCCTGGACGCGGATGCAATTGTAAGCAATGTAAGGATTCTTAGCCAGGTCGGTGGGGTCTAAGGGCGAGACGAGAATGCTCTTGCCGCGCACCTCTGCCCTCCTGTTAGGAAAAGAGCGGGAGGAGACTCTGTAGGCGACAAAGCTCCTTCCTTGGCTGCGGCCTACTACGACTATTCGGCCCACATACATGTCTAGTCAACCAGCTTGTACTTGGCGATATTCGCATCTGCCATGGCCTGGATCTTGCCCAG
>JAFGNK010000180.1 GCA_016927055.1 Methanotrichaceae archaeon
ATTGCTCCACTACCTGCTAATTTCCGGCACGGCGAGGCAGCCGCTCAGGGCTGAGGCCGCCGCGGTAGCCGGGCTGGCCAGATAAACCAGTCCGCCTTTGCCCATCCTTCCCGGGAAGTTGCGGTTCGATGTGGAGACACACACCTCGCCCTCCGCCAGGACTCCCAGGTGCGCTCCCAGACAGGGGCCGCATCCCGGCGGACCGATCATCGCCCCCGCTTCCACCAGCGTCTGGATGATGCCGCTTTGCAGCGCCTCCATCAAAACCTCCCGCGAGGCGGGGATAACAATGGTTCTGGCTTTGACCCGGCTCCCTTTCAGGATACGAGCGGCTGCTGCCAGATCCTCCAGCCTGCCGTTGGTGCAGGTGCCTATGAAGACCTGATCGACCTCCAGGCCCTCCAGCTCCGAGACGGGCCGGACGTTGTCCACCCGGTAGGGCACCGCCACCTGCGGCTCTAAATCAGTTATGTCGTACTCGTAATCATAGTCGTATGAACCAGGATCGGAGAGCACAGGCCTGTAAGGCTGGCGCGCCCGGCCCGCGAGCCACTCATCCGTCTTCTTGTCGGGCGG
Source organism: Methanotrichaceae archaeon (assembly GCA_016927055.1). Lineage (GTDB taxonomy): Archaea > Halobacteriota > Methanosarcinia > Methanotrichales > Methanotrichaceae > Methanothrix. The sequence continues at coordinate 577 of JAFGNK010000180.1, forward strand.
AACCATGGCCGCCTTGGCCCCCATCTCCACGCCCAAATTGCACAGCGTCATCCTTCCAGACATGCTCAGGGCCTTGATGACCGGGCCGATGTACTCCACGGCTTTGTATGTCGCCCCGTCCGCACCAAGCCTGCCTATCACCATAAGAGCAAGGTCCTTGGCAAATACATTGGGCTTGAGCGTGCCGGACACACGTACGGCTATGGTCTCTGGCACCTTGAACCACAAACGCCCCCGGGAATAGATCTCAGCCATATCCGTTGCCCCCACGCCCGTGCCGAAGGCCCCAAAGGCCCCGTAGGTGCAGGAATGCGAATCAGCACCTACCAGCAAAAGGCCGGGCAAGGCAAAGCCCTGCTCGGGAAAGACCTGATGGCATACTCCGCTGCCGCAGTCAAAGAAGTTGGAGATGCTCTGCTCTTTTGCCCAGGCCCGCACATCCTTCTGCAGCTCCGCCGCCGTCTCATTATTGGCGGGAACGATATGATCGAAAGGTATGACAACCCTTTCCGGGTCCCATACCTTCTCCGAGCCCATCTCCCGGAAGGCCTTGATGGCCAGGACACTCGTCCCATCATGAGACATAGCATAGTCCACGCTTGCCTCAACAATCTCCCCCGGCTCTACCATCTTGGTAGAACCGGTGGCCCGTGAAAAAATTTTTTGGCTTATCGTTCCAGTCGCCATTCTCGCCCGCCTCAGGGCTTAAACAGCAATTCTATCACTTAAGCTCAACGCCTGCACTAACGCACGCACTATCGCTTGCATTAACGCTTGCACTTTATGTCCTCCGAAGAGGGCATCATGTAAGCGATATCCTCTGTTGGATGCCGGTAGAGCCGGGATCCCAGGCGCTTTTGATCCAGGATATGCCCGATGAGGCCGATGCTTCTGCCCAGGGCAAATAGCCCATTGAGATAGCCCAGCCGAACCACCTCATCGATCTCCGCCTTGCTGAAGGCTCCGCAAGAGCTCATCAGATCCAGGAAAAGAATACCGATGCATCCGTCCACATTCAAGATCAGGTTGCCCTTCTTGGCCGTGGTAAGCTCCTCCACCTGCAAGGCGTAATTAAGCAGCTTTGTGCTGGGGAAGTTCGCCCGAGCGTAGCTTATGAGCAGTTGCACCCTTTTATCCGGATTCTTGACGCTCTTAATCTTGTGGCCGATGCCCGGAATGTTGATGCCCTTCTTCTTCATCTCATTCACAAACTGCTCAGGCATCATGCCGGCCTCTTTAGCGTGCTTGAACTCGCGAGCGGCATCATCGATGGCCCCGCCAAAGCGCGGCCCGATGGTGAGCAGCCCGCTGCACAGGGAAGATACGAGGTCTTTTCCAGCACAGGAAGCAACGATTGCGTTGTGGGCCCCGGATACGGCCGGACCATGGTCGGCCACAATCTGTAAGACCAGCTCAATGAACCCGGCTGCATAGTTGGGCAGCTCCTTCTTAAACCAGAGCAGGCCGATGACACCACCAATGCCCATCTTATCTTCCAGGACGCTAGAGAGCTTCTTGCCGGCATAGAGCACCTCATCTCCACTGTCATCAGATACGGTGCAGATGAATGTGGTCGGCTTTCTGATATCGCCGGAAGCAAGGGCAAGACCATAGTCCATCGGAATCTTGGGCACCTCTGGCTCCACGAATTTTGATACAACTCCCTTGGCCAAAAGCATCTCGTAAACCTTGCGTATCTCATCGCCATAGCCGTCGAACGAAGTGGGAACATAAGCCCCAGCCTCGCGGAAGGCATCATTCTTGGCCTGAGCCGTCTCCTTGTGAGAATCGGCCTTGGCCCCGGCGTGACCGAACTGAACGCTGGCCGGCAGGAAGGGCGAGCAGGTCCCCGTTACCCATGCTACAAGAGGCTTGCTGATCCTGCCATCTTTAAGAGCCTTAATGATCTTGTACTCATCTTCGCCACCTAATTCGCCGAGGCAGGCAACCATCTTGATGGCGGGATTCGCCTCATAGCGCAGAATGTGGTCGAGCATGGTAGAACCGGGATTGCGATCTCCTCCAATGGCGACACCCTCGTAAATACCATCGGAATTTCTGGAGATGATGTTGAATGCCTCGTTGAGCATGCCACCCGACTTGGAGACAAAGCCCACACATCCCGGTCGGTAGAGCTTGGAGGCGATGATGTTCTCGATGGTTCCGGCGGTATTGCCAATGCGAAAAGCTCCTGCCGTCATGCCTCCCACCGTGGCCGGACCCAAGATTATCTTGCCCTGCTTTCTGGCCGTGGCACTCATAATCCGCGACTGCCTCTCCGGCACGCCCTCCGCAATGACAGCCACAATGCGAATGCTCTTCTCAGCCAGAGCTTCCATAGTGGTCTCATAGGCGGAACGGTGCGAGGCGAAGTTGACCATCACATCGGCCTGTGGATAGGCCTTGGCCGCCAGAGAGATGGTCCTGTACATGGGCAGTGTGATCTCTTTACTTCCCCAAAAGGCTTTATGGATACCGGCTCGGCTCGGATTAATGATAGCAGAGATGCTGGGGGCAGGGCGATTGCAGATGTAGTCGAAGTCCAGCATGCGCTGGATGGCATTGGTCTGATAGCCGTAGACGAACGCTTTCGTGTTTATATCAAATAGAACGTAATCCTTGCTCGTTGTCTTGCTCATTGAGATGCACCCTCCAGGGCCAATGGAACGATTCTTGTCATATGCGTCTCAGGTCCGTATACTTCAATGGGCACACCGAGCTTCTTGCCTAAATCCCTCATGAGCTTTAGGCCCTGTTCATAATGGGGGCCGCCTCTCCTGACATAGATCTTGACGCCTGCCTCTTGCAGCTTGTGCTGGTATTCCTCTAAGGCCATGACCACGCCCTTGAAGGTCTTGGCCACATCTGTGAAGTTGGCAATAGCGCCTCCGATGAGCAGAACCTTTCCGCGAGGGTCTTTGTGGCGAGTCATCAGATCCAAAATGGTCTTGGTGTAATAATAAGTCTCCTCGGTATTGGGATCGCCGCTGTATTCTCCATAATTAGCCATCTCCCTGGCAAAGCCCAGGTCGCAGATGGTATCAGCGTAGATCACACTCGCCCCGCCTCCGGCCACCATGGTCCAGATCCTTCCTTCCGGATTTAGAATGGTCAGCTTCAAAGAGGCACCGGTCTTGGAATCGATATCTTTGATGAAGAGCTCCTCTTTGGACAGGCTCCTGCCGAAAGGCTCAGGGAAGGTCAGGCCGGCCCACCGCTTCCTCTGCCAGTACTCCTCAGCATCATCAAGCTTGGCCACCATATCCAGGGGCACAATGATACCATTATGGAAGGTAAAGGGGTTGATCTCCAGGTAAGAAAAGCCAGTTTCTGCATAAAAGCGCCACAAAGCCTTGACGAAATTCTCAATGGCTGTGCTCTTTTCACCCAGGCCCTCAGGCAGCCTGGATCTTATATCAACGCCATCCATTCCTGCCAGTACGTCAATATGAAAATGGACTATCTTGTCCCAATTATCCTCTACGTTGACGCCGCCTTGCATAGAGAAGTATATGTTGTCGCCATCACCCTCAGAGCTGATGGCCACATAAAGCTCCTCTTCATGAGGAATGAAAGATTCGACCAAAAAATGGGATAGTCTCCCTGTTATGCCTCCTACTGCTACCTCTGCCCCCATATTCTCCTCAAGGTACTTCTTCGCCTGATCCCAATTTGCATCCAGAAGAACCAGCCCGTGTTTGCCCCTCTTTCCAAAGAGCTGATCCGGCTTGACAGCAAGCCTGGCCGTCTTCAGCCAGGGATGATTTGATGTCATCTCCTCCAGATCCGTCTCAGGTCCCACCAAGGCCAGATCGCCCTTATAGGAGAATTCATTGAGGTACTCGGGGAGGAATCTAGCCAACAAACGCTTTGCATCAAACTCCCTAATGCCTCTCTGTGCCATATCCAAAACCACCTTCGCCGCCTTAATGAGGTTCTTATTTACAAACCTTTCTAAAGGAAAAGAGCTTAACGCTCCTGGCAAATGGCTAAACACTCGGTGGAGAAGGACATATTATGATATGCCCTGTTTGCAAAAAGGACTGCGTGAGGCCTGCTGAAGAGGTCCTGGCAGAGATAGAGCAAAGGTACCAGGCCTGCCTGGCTTGCGCGCCTGAGCCGAATCTTGACAAAACTGCCCGGGCAGACCTTCTGCCGGAAAGAATTAAGCGGTGCAGATCGTGCAGAAGAGCCACGCTTGATGCTGTGATGCTGGATGCCTTGCGTCTGCTGCAAAGCTACGGTCTGCGCGACGAATATGAGACCTTGCGAAGCGTGGGCTCGCCGCTGATAGAAGTGGGCTATCCTCTGGCCTATTCGCCGCGACTCGGGCCCAGGAGCCTGATAATTTTCGGTGAGAGGTACAGCAAAAAAGCCGCAGAGGCGATGCTAAGGGAAATTCCTGAGATCAAGGGAGTAATTTTGAGCCGAGGGGTTGCGGGCGTGGTGGACTCAGGGGAAAAGCCCCAGGAGAACGTGTTAATGGCTGGCTGCGACCTGCGCGCCGACATCTCTCAGAGCCTCTTTGGGGAGCTGTTGGTATACAAGAGCCAGTCACAAATTCATATCGAATTTTCCCGGCACAGTGCCCCCAAGATGAAAATTTTGGAGCAGCTATATTTTCAGGGAAAGCTTCGCGATGTGGTGGATGGACTCTGCGGTCCGGGAACACTGGGACTGATGTGCGTTCTGGCCGGAGCCAAGCGCGTGGTGTTCAATGATGCCTGGCCCCCAGCCGTGCAAAATGTGCTGCTCAATCTGGAAGCAAATAGAAGCTTGCTTGGAATCGATGAGATCGAGTATCCGGAGCCTGCTAAGAACGTTGTGGGAAAGCAGCCGGTACTGGTCGGTCGCGCCCAGGGGTCCTGTGAGATCGAGGTGTATCACGGCGACCTGCTCAGGCTTTTTTCAAGAACGCGGCCCGCCCAGCTTTGTCTCATCGATCACTTCCCCGGCGCGAACACTGCGGAGCTGGAGAAGGCCTGTCGCTGCTGCAAAGAGATAGTGATCATATGATTGAAAAATAAAGATTAGTGGGACAGCGCGGATTCGAACCGCGGTCCAAGAGTCCCAAACCCTCGAGGATAGACCAGGCTACCCCACTGTCCCAAAAGGCAGTAGCCCCTACTGGGCTATAGTCTTTAAAAGCCTTTTGCTAAGCGTTTCTACAAGTGCGGCTATCAAAGCATTGCGATTTATCCTTTTCAAGTATGAGGAGCACCTGGCTTTCAATAAGGAGCATCCAACCCCCAAAGAGAATGCTCTAATCACAACCTTTTTAAATCCTGCTTTAATAGGAACATCTCATGGGAAAGACAGGAAGCACAGAATGGGTCAAGATCAAGGGCAGAAAAGGTCAGGTCCGGCAGGTTACCAAGGCTGAGACCATTTACAAGAAGCCCGGTCCGATGCAGAAATATACAGCGTCCGGTTCGAGAGTCCGGAAGATAAAGAGATCTGTAAAGGCTACTCAAATCAGAACATGATCTCATTGGACGTAGTCTTAGTTCGCTACGGGGAGATCACACTAAAAGATAGCTGGACCAGGCAGGACTGGGAACGCATTTTAGCCGGCAATATAGCTTTTTCTTTGCATAGAGCCGGGGTGGAACATAAGATGGAGAGGGGCGAGGGCAGGATCTTCGTCCACACATCCGACACCAGGGCATGCGAGATTGTAGCACGGGTTTTTGGAGTAGTCTCAACCAGCCCTGCCAGGACGGTCGCCTCCGATCTGGAGGAGATAAGCCGGGCGGCAGTAGAGCTGGGCTGCCAGGCTAAGCCAGCCACCTTTGCCATTCGGCCCAGGCGCTCCGGGACCTCCATTTCCAGCGAACAGATCGGACGGATCGCGGGCGAAGCGGTTAGAATTGCGACAGGCTCCTGTGTTGATCTGGATGAGCCGGAACTGGAGATCTTCGTTGAGGCCAGGAAGAACAGGACCTTCATCTTCACCGAGGTGATAAAGGGCGTGGGCGGCCTGCCTCTGGGCTCGCAGGGAAAAATGTTAGTCCTCATTTCCGGAGGTATTGATTCTCCAGTTGCCGCCTGGATGATGATGAAGAGGGGCTGTCCGGTCACACTCCTGCATTTCGACTCCCGGCCATATGCCGATGCCATAGACCAGTCCATGAAATGCGCCGAGGTTTTGGCGGACTGGACGGCAGGCAGAAAGATAGATTTTATCACCATCCCCATCAGCCGGGGAATTGAGAAGATAGCATCTCACTATCCTAAAGCCACCTGCGTTCTTTGCCGGCGTTTGATGTATCGCATAGCCTCCGAAGTCATGGAGAGGCAAGGCTGCCTGGGCATTGTCACCGGCTATTCCATGGGCCAGGTGGCCTCGCAGACGGCAGATAACATCTTGGCCGAGCAGGCAGCGATAGGAGTTCCGGTATTCCATCCGCTCATCTCTCTGGACAAGACTGAGATCGTGGATCTGGCCAGGAAGGTCGGCACATACGAGATCACGGAGAAGACGAAAACCTGCACTGCCGTGCCGAGCAAGCCCATGACCCGCGCCAAGAAGGACGAGATCCTCCGGGCAGAGGAAGTGCTGGGGCTAAAGGAAATAGCCAGGGCTCTGGTCAAAGAGATGAAGGTGACCAGAATCAAATACCAGGATATTGAGGTGCAGCATGAAGTCCTGGAATAAAGTCAAGGAATTAAGTCCATTA